>JBKHAU010000009.1:0-14317 GCA_046542725.1 Opitutales bacterium | reverse complement strand
GTAGAGGGCGACGAGGGCATCCTTTTCCTGATACACCTGCTCGTAAGGCGAGCCGCCGAGGCAGGTGTCCTCCGCCATGTAGGTCGGCTTGCCCTGGCGGGTGACGGCCTCCGGCATCGAGTCCGGCATCTCCGTGAAATACATTTGCAGCTCCTCGGCGGACCAGTGCGGATTGAGGGCAAAGAGGGTGTTGTGCACGCCGCGGGGATCATCCACCGCCCAGGTCAGATCCCAGGTGTGCTGCTGGATAGGCTGGAGCAGGCCGCCCTGGCTGGAGCCGACGGCGTATTCGGGCGTGACGTAGCTCTGCTTGTAGACGGGAGCGTTGCGCAGGTCGCTGTTGCGCCAGCGGTGGCGGGTGCGCTTGACCTCGCGGTGGAGGTAGGGGCCGTCCCGTTCGGTCGCGATCTTGCGGATGACTTCGGGCTGCACGAAGGCGGAACGGTGACCGACGGCGGCAAAATACAGGCCCCAGCCTCCGTAGTTCGGGGGCGGCGGGATGTTGTCCCAGAAGAGCCAGGCGAAAAAGGTCGAGAGATTGTACCAGGGTTCGAGGACGCCGCGGTCATCGGTCCGGGCGTGGGCACCGATGTAGAGCCCCTCGAGGCTGTCGGCGGCAAAGTCCGCGAGGATGTATTCGAGCATCATCTGCCCGCGCAGGCGCATCGCGGGATCCTCCGCCCAGGTGGCGAGCATGAGCATGGGGATGACATACTCCCCGATGTAGTGGGTGCAGTCATACTCTCCCTGGCCGCGCGTCGTGGTGAGGTCGATCCAGCTGAGAAGGTAATCCCGCGCCTCGGCGAAGTTCTCCGCCGAATCCTTTCCCGTAAACCAGCTCTCGCCCGGCTCATCGGGGTAGAGCTGAGCCATGAGATAGAGGGAAACGTAATACATGACCCAGTGGTTCTCGGTGTCGCCGCGCATCGGCATATAGGTGCGCCACGCCTCCCGGAGAGCGGCTTGCGCCTCGGCGGAGAGCTGGTCGCGGCCGAGGTAGGCGATGCTCGTGACGGGGAACATCCAGAACATGTCCCCGGCGGGGGCCTCCATCATCGCGATGGTGCGTTCGGAGGCCCATTCGGAATCCTGCCCGAGGGCAAGATGGGCCGCGATCTCGGCGAGCCCGCCGCGGCGAGCTCCCTCGGCATCGAGGAGTTCGGTGCGCCAGACGAGGACTTCCTCGAGCCGATCGCGATAGCCCGGCACGACATCTTCCGGAGGGAGCGTCGCCTGGGCCAGGGAAGGTCCAACGAGGAGGGAAAGAAGGAGAGAAAGGCGCACAGTGTTCATTCGGCGGAGCGGGCTTCAGGGCGGGGAGTAAAGACAAAATCCCAAACGATGGCGCCGGGCAGCCACTTCGCTTCCCAGGTGCGGCCGGTGTCGTGCGAGACGTGGATGGCCTGCTCGTGGGGGCCGGCGTAGAGGCGTTCGGGAAAATCGGGGTCGAAGGTCACCCGCCAGACATGCGGGCTGGGCAGGCCCGCGGTGCGGTCGGACCAGGTCTGGCCGCCATCCTCCGTGAGGCGCACGCCGAGCTCCCAGCCGCTCAGTGCCATGCGCTGCGGGTCGTGCGGGTCAAAGACGATGTTGTGCAGGGTGGAAGCGCCCGGCAGGGCGCGAAAGCGCTGCCAGCTGCGGCCGCCGTCGTGGGACTGCCAGGCCCCTTCGGCTTGGGTGGAGAGAATCCAGTGCGCGGGGTCATGGGGGGACTGCGCGACGTCGGTGACGGTCTTGGTGGTGGCGAGGACCCGTTTCCAGTTCTGCCCGGCATCCTCGGAGAGATACAGTCCCAACTCCGTGCCGGCGAGGACCCGCCCGGCCTGCGTGCGGTCGACCGCGATTGTCTGGGTGTATTTGCGCCGTATCCCCGTATCCCGCCGCTCCCAGTGCTGGCCGCCATCAGTCGAGACACCGACGCCGTCGGGCAGGCCAATGTAGAGATGGTCCGGCCGGTTGGGATCGATCGCGAGGTCCTTTGGCTCGGTCATGTCCCACGAGGTCATGATGCGCCAGCTCTCGCCCCCGTCGGTTGACCGCAGGACGCCGTTCAGGCCGACGGTGAAGAGGACCGTCGGATCGCGCGGGTCGACCGCCACGGTGTCTTGGCGCGGATGGTTGAAGCCGAGATGGCGCAGTTCCTCCCGGTCCGGCGAGATGTAGAGACCGCTGACCCGTTCGGTCCGCTTCCCCATCGTGTGGTCGCTCGCCATGCTGAGGCAGATGTAGAGATCGTGAGCCGGGGTCTCGGCCGCCTGGAGCGATGCCGAAGCGGCAACACCGAAGGCGAGCACGCCGAGGAGGCGGGCCCGGTTTACGGAAAAAACCGCACTTGGTTTCATAAGTTCCTGGATTGGGCTAATGGTCGTCTTCTCCCATGAAAAAGAATTCCGCGCTTTGCTCGCTCTCGCTCCTTCTCGTTCTCGCCGCGACAGGCTTCGGCATGTCGCCGGAGGAACGCCTCTCCGATCTGGGCCTGACGCTTCCAGAGGTCGCCCCGGCGGTCGCCAACTATGTGCCCGTTGTCCGGACGGGCAACCTCGTCTTCCTCGCCGGCCATCTGCCCCGACATGAGGACCGCAGCGTCGTGACGGGACGGGTGGGCGAGTCGGTCAATCCGGAGGAGGCCAACGATGCCGCCCGGCAGACCGCGCTCGAACTGCTCGCCACGCTGCGCGCCGAGGTCGGCGACCTCTCCAAGGTCCGTCGCATCGTGCGCGTCGAAGGCTACATCAACAGCACCGACGACTTCACCGGCCAGTCCGGCGTGTTGAACGGCTGTTCCGATCTGCTCGTGGAGGTCTTCGGCGAAGCCGGTCGACACGCGCGGCTCGCCATCGGGGTGAACACCCTTCCCCTCGGGGCAGTGCTGGAAATCGCCCTCGTCGCCGAAGTGGACTGAGGCCGCCGCGCTCATGCCGCCTCGCGGAGGATCTCCTCGAGCGCGCCGAGGAGGGTATCGACCTCCTCCGCTGTATTGAAGAAATGGAACGAGACGCGCAGGGCATCGAGTCCCTGCTCGGAAACCGGCCGGCAACGCAGGCGGTGGCGGCCGAGGAGTTCCCCGAAGAGTTCGCGGTAGCCGATGCGTGGGGAACGCAGGGCGACCATCGGGGAGCGCAGGGACGGCTCCCGCGGGCTGAGGACCTCCACCTCCGGCAGCGCGTCGAGACCGGCCAGGAACCGGTCCGCCAGCGCGAGGCCGCGGTCCGCGATGCGGTCGGGGCCGATCGTCTGCTGGAAGGCGATGGCCTTCTCGAAGCCGGCGACGAGGGCGGCATTGCGCGTCCCGTATTCATGCCGCGCGGCGCCCTCGGTGAGCTCGAGTTCGCCGGGGAGGCGCTCCAGATCAGCGGTGTAGGCACCGGCCACGATCGGCGCGACGTCCTCGAGGCGGTCGCGGCGGATGTAGAGGAGACCGGTTTCATGCGGCCCGCAGAGCCACTTGTGCCCGCTGCTCGCATAGGAGTCGACCCCGAGGTCGTGCAGGGAAAAGGGGAACATGCCCAGCGTCTGCGCCCCGTCGACATGGAACCACCAGCCGCGGCGGCGGCAGAGGGCCGCGATCTCGCGCACCGGGAGGTGAATGCCCGTCGGCGCGGTCACGTGCGAGACCTGCACGACACGGGTGCGCGGCGTGGCCAGCGCCTCGATCGCGGCCAGATTGCCCGCCGGATCGTGCGGATCGGGCTCGAAGACTTTCACGCAGATCCCGCGCAGTCGGGCCTGGAGGAGCCACGAAAACGAGCCCCCCGGGTGGGCGTGCGACTCGAAGATGACCTCGTCGCCCGGCTTGAGCGAGAGTCCGCCCGCGATGATCCCGTTGCTCTCGGTGGCGTTGCGGGTGAACGCGATCTCGTCCACCTCGGCGCCGACAAAAGCCGCCGCCACGGGCCGGGCCTGATTGAGCAGGCCGTGTCCGGAGGAGACCGTGTCCTGAAGGTGCTCCTGGACCCGGTCGACCTCCCTCCGCACGGGCAGGGAAGCGGGGCCCAGCCCGCCGGTGTTGAAATAGGTCAGCCCGGGCTCGATCGCGAAGGAGGCCTTTACCGCCTGCCAGAAGCGCGGGTCACCGGCCGGCGGCAGCGCGCGGGGGCCGGAGGCCGGTGAGGCGGTCGGGCTCTGTCCGCGCAGGCCCGCACCGCCCGCGAGGCCGAGCGCGCCCGCACCGAGGCCGCGAAGAAATGATTTTCGATTCATATACAGAGGAAAGAGAACGGGAAAACGCCGCAGAGGTTCAGATTGGGGCATTTCGACCGGTGCAGGCCTGCCCCGTGTCGCCCTCCATCCACTCTTCGACGCGGTCTCATTGATGGGTAGGAAACCCCCTCGGCGCGGACCGGCCAAACCTTGGGCCATTTGCCCGTAAACCAAGCCTTGCGAATCGTCGTTCGGCGGAAGCTCACTCGAAGACGCGCCGGCCGGACAGGTATGTCTGCTCCACCCGCAAGTGGCCCTCGCTCTCGCGGAAGAGGACGAAGTCGGCGGGCTCGCCGGGCGCGATCGCGGCGGGCGCGCCGAGGCCTGGAAGGTAGGCGGCCGGAACGGTCGTGGCGGGGCCAAGCGCCTCGCCGAGACTCAGCCCGGTGACGGCGCGGAAGTGCGCGACGGCGCGGTCCATGGTAAGCGCCGAGCCCGCCATCGAGCGACGGTCCGCGGTCACGACTTGGCCCGAGGGGAGCAGCTCGATCGGCTTGCCGAGGAGATCGTAGGGACCGGGCGGGAGGCCGCCGGCGTGCACCGCGTCACTCACGAGGATGCAGCGCTCGAGCCCTTTTACCTTGAGGATCACCCGGATCATGTCGGGGGCGAGGTGAAAGCCGTCGCAGATCAGGCCGGCGAGCAGGCGGTCGTCCGCGAGCTGGGCCCAGAACGGCGCCTCGTGGCGGTCGAGAAGCTGGGGGCAGCCGTTGCCCAGGTGGGTGTTCATCGAGGCACCGGCGGCGGCGAGGCGATGCACCTCCCCGGGGGTTCCATCGGTGTGGCTGAGGGCGATGCGGACGCCCGCCTTCACCGCCTGCCGGGTGAACGCTTCCGCTCCAGCCCGCTCCGGGGCGAGCGTGAGCAGAGCGATACGGCCCCCGGCGGCCTCCTGCAACGGGGCAAAAAGGCTCCACGCCGGATCCCGCATGAACTCCGGGCGGTGTGCCCCTGCGGAAGGACCGTTGGACAAAAATGGACCTTCGAGGTGATAGCACGGCGCACAGACCGCGAACTCCGGCAACGCGCGCCGGAGGCTTTCGAGGTTGCGAAAACAGCTCGTGAGGCCCTCCACGCTCTGCGAAACGAGCGTCGGGCAGAAGCGCGTCACGCCGGTGCGCCAGAGAGCGGTGAGCACGTCCGCAGCCGCCTCCGGCGAGACGGTGGGATCGGAGAAGTTCACCCCGGCATAGCCGTTGAGCTGCAGGTCGACAAAGCCCGGCGCGGCGAAGGGCAGATCGGGCGCTTCGGGACCGAGCTTCTCCACCGCCTCGAAACGGCCGTCCCGCACGAACAGACGCACCCGCCCGCCGGCCGGGAGATTGGCCTCGATCGACTTCAAGGCTGGGCGCGGGGGAGGAGGGACGCCGAGGCCTCGTCGAGGAAGAGGTCGACGTTCGCATGCCGCCGGATGAGGGAGCCCGGGCAAGCGGGCGTGACGGGGCCGGTGAGGGCCGCGCGCACCGCTTCGGCCTTGCGCTTCTCGGGCACCACCGCGATCCAGCGGCGGGCCCGAAAAAGCCCGGAACAGGTCACGGTGAGGGCCTCGGTGGGCACCGCTTCGAGCGAGTCGAAGTGGCCCTCGCCGACCTGCTGCCGCCGGCAGGCCTCGTCGAGGACGACCCGCTTGACCGTCGCCGGGTCCTCGAAGTCGGCGACGTGCGGATCGTTGAAGGCGATGTGGCCGTTTTCGCCGAAACCGATAAAGCTGAGGTCGAGCGGCGCGGCGAGGAGGAGCTGAGTGTAGCGCTCGATCTCGGCAGCGAGGTCGGGGGCGTCGCCGGCAAGGTAGTGGAGGGCGGCGGGTCGGGCCGTTTCCTCGACCCGTGTCCGCAGCCAGCGTCGAAAGCTCGCGGGATGGTCCGGCGAGAGCCCGACATACTCGTCCATGTGAAAGACCTCGATCCGGCTCCAGTCGAGGGCCGGATGCCGCACGAGGGCCCCGATGGTGGACTCCTGCGAGTTGCCCGTCCCGATCATGAGGCGGGCGCGCGGCTTGTTCGCGAGGACGTTCTCGAGGGTGGCCACGGCGGCCTCCGCGGCCGCCACGCCAAGCGCGGCGGGATCGGGGTAGACCCCGGCCGTGAGACCATCGAAGGAGAGAAGGGAGGAAGCGTTTTCGTGCATCATGGGAAAGGGGGAGGCGAGGGGCGCGGTGCGCGCCTCAGGGGTGGAGGAAGCGATCGACGGGGGGCAGGCGGACGAGCTGGATCTCGTAAATCACCTCACGGGTTTCGGCCGGAAGGGCGTCGCCGCGGGCGTCCTGCACCGCTGCCTTTCGAGCCGGGTCGAGGGTCTCGACCCAGGCGACGGTGTAGAGGTGCCCATCGGGGCCTAATTCGAGGCTTTCGGTGAAAAACACCCGCCGATCGTCCGGCCCGAGGACCGGTCCGTGATCGCGCACCGTGCCCGTCTCGATGTCATAGGTCAGCAGATACACGTTCGCCTTCGGAGTCGGCCGGCCGGGGCGCTCGAGAGCGGAGCCATGGGCGAGATAGAAAAGGGTGTTCTCGGGCCCCAGCATGAAACCGAGCTGCGTCCGGAAGGGGTTGCGGCGGCCGTCGCTCACTCCGCTCGCCCGCAGGCTCGCGACCGAGCGCAAGGAACGGGCGGCAGGGTCGAACTCGAAGATCTGGGTGCTGCCGCCATGCAGTCCCCAAAACGAAGCGGTGGCGGGATTCCAGAGGATCGTGCGCCAGTTGCGCCAGAAGTGGTGGGGCTCGGGCAAAACCCTGAAGTCGGCCTCCGCGACGGCCGGCACGGTGTCGAGACGGAGTCCTTCGAGATACGTGACGGGTCGCTGTTCAGCGGCCTCGAAGGACCAGAGGCGCCCATCGTTGGTCGAGCCGTAGATGCCTCCCGTGGGATCCACTCCCAGCCGCCGGCAGATGAAGTCCCAGTCGTTTCCGAGCTGTCCCCATTCACCCCGCCCTTGCACGGCACCGTAGTGAAGAAGGCGTCGACTCTCCAGGTCGAGGGCGAAGAGGAGGCCACTCGGCCAGGTGAGGCCCAGGAGTCGGCCTCTCACGGGATCCAGCGCGAGGGTGATGATGCCTTCGCTCGGGAGGGGCAGACGGGCGAGGCTCTCGAAGTGACCGCTGGCGAGGTCATAGCGCATGAAGTGACCGCCTGGATACGGCTCCCGGTCGTCCTCCGGCACGAGGTCCGGCAGGCTGCCGTCGTAGAGGCTCGTATGGGTCGCGAAGTAGAGGCTGCCCTCGTGCTCGATGAGCGGCGTGTGGATTTTTCCGTGCGGATAGACAGCGGCGGGATCCTGCCCCAAGACATCGTTGATCCTGGCCAATTCGGTGATCTCCTCGCGGCCCGGTTCGAAGCGGTAAATGCGGGCCGACTCGTCCGCGTGGTGGGTCCCGATGGTGAAGTAAAGGTTGCCGTCCGACGCGGCGGTGAGGCTGTGGTAGTTGCTGTCGCCGGCGAGAAAACCCGGGTCGAAAAGCTCCGCCGGGATCGTGGCGCCACGGACCCAGCCGGCCCCCGCCGAGGCGGCGAGGAGAGCGAGAAGGAGTCTTGTTGGAGGCATGGAGGAGAGGAGTGAACGTTCAGCCGGCGGCAATCCACGCGACAAAGCCGATGATCGCGCCGACGAGCACCCAGCCGATGGCAAAACCGGTCAGGGCACGCCGTGAGGGCACCGGCACCTCGAAGTCGGAGCCCGGGAAGAAGGTGCGCTTCGTTCCCGGTGCGACGCCGGGCGGCAGGGTGCAGGGCTCGGGCGGATTCGGCTCGGGGGTGAGCACCGGGGTGTGGATGAGGCTGTAGTAGCGGTCGAGGAGGGGAGTCTCGCGGCGGCGCGTGAAGAGGCTGACGAGGATGCCGGTGGCGAAGCCGGCGGTGAGGTAAGCCGTCATCTGCCAAGGCAGGTAGATCTCGGGCTTGTCGCCGAAGTGGACGACGATGCGCAGGGTCTCGGCGAGGGGTTGGCCGTCGAGGGCGCTGACGAGGGCGTCCCGTGAGGTGAGCCACCAGGTGAAGAGGGCGGCCAGGGTCGAGGCCCAGGCCGCGGCGGGCGTGGCGCCCCGCCAGAAGAGCCCGAGCCAGAAGGCGATCCCCATGAGCGGTGCAATGCGCCAGAGGATCTCCAGGCCTTGGATGACGTCGGAGAGCCAATAGGCGTAGCCGACCCCGCCCGCGACGACGCCGAGGGCCGCCGCCCGCGTTGTCCAGAGGTAGTGTCCGGCGCTTTTGCCGGGTCGGACCTTCTTGTAAAAGTTCTCCGTGAAGAGGCCGGATCCCGCGATCATGAAGGAGTCGCAGGAGCTCATCACCGATGCCAGCAGGGTGGCGATGAAGAGCCCGAGCATGCCCGGCAACATCTGCGGAAAGAACTCCCCCGCGAGCGCGCCGTAGAGGTGGTCCGGGTGGAGCTCGCGACCCGCGAAATAGACCACCCCGGCGAGCCCGGTGAGCGCCCACGCGACGGTGCAGAAGCGCTTCGTGAAGGACCCCACCATGAAGCCGAATTGGCCCTCGCGCTCAGTCTTGCCGGCGGCGCAGTTGGCGAGAATGTGCGGTTGGGTCAAGATCCCCACGAGCGCGTTGAGGGCGATCACCGTGATGTAGAACACCCCGATCTCGGCCGGCGCCACGAGCGAGAGCATGTTCGGGTCCTCGAGCTGGGCGCGGATCCCGTCCAGACCGCCGACCGCATTGAGCACGCTGGGTAGAAGAATGAAGGAGAAGACGATCGTCAGGAGGCCTTGGATGAAATCAGTCACGATCGCACCCCCGAGTCCACCGGCCGTCCCGTAGCCGACAAAGAGCACGGTCATGAGCACAATCGAGAGCTCCGCTGAAATGACCCCGCCGCTCGCCCCCGCGATGACCGCCCCGGCGCCTTTCAGCATCAGCCCGATGGAAGTCGCCATGAAGGCGATGCTGATGACGGCGTAGAGCATCGCTACGCTTCGCCCATAGCGCAGTTCGAAGATGTCCGCCGTGGTGAGCGCGCGGAACCGCCGCAGGAGCGGTGCCATCAGCCAGTAGAAGGGGGTCCCGAAAAGATAGAGCCACTGATACCAGATTCCCGAGAGGCCGTTGGTATAGGACTTCGAGGCCACGCTCACGGCCTGGTCGGAGTGCGTCCCGGAGCCGAAGGCGTGCATCGTGAGCATCCATTTCCCAAACCGGCGCGGCATGATGAAGTCGCCCATGTCATGCACCTTGCGCATCGACCACACGCCCAGCGCGGTCACGCCGACGAGGTAGAGAAAGAGCACGAGAAGATTGATGAAGCCGAGACCAAGCATGACGGGAGCAAAGGAGAGGAGGTAGCGTAGGTCGCGCCGGAGCACTTGAGGGGGCTGCTCCTTCTTTACCGTAAACTGCGCGATAGGCGCCGGCGCGAAGTCGCGGGGTGCTCATCGCCTTGTCCGGAGTCCCCGCTTCGCGACATCCTCGAGTTCCCATGCCGACGGGGACGTCGGCGCTCGCGGGGGAGGGCGCGGCGCTCGCGGGGAGGGCGTCGGCGCTCGCGGAGAGGACGTCGTGCGCCGTCGCCTCGCCGTTTACGGTAAGACCGATGGGGTCGTTGCGGGGGCTGCCGACGGCGCTTGGCTGCTGGGGCTGCCTCGGCGCTGGAATGTCCTGGGGCGGCTTCTCCGATTGTTCCCATGCAAGCTCACGCCGTTGTCTTCACTGCCCCGCGGCAGGTCGAATTTCAGTCTATCGAATGCCCCGATCCGGGCCCGGAGGACGTCGTCGTGCGGGTCACCCACTCATGGATCAGCAACGGCACCGAAGGCTCCTACCTGCGCGGCGAGCGCATCGCGGGTGACACGCCCTACCGGGAGGGCGAGGCGTGGCCGTTTCCCGTCGTCTCGGGATACCAGAAGATCGGCCTCGTGGAGGCGGTGGGCAGCGCCGTCGACGACCTCGCCGTAGGCGAACGCGTCTTTGCGATCTGCGGCCATGTCGAGGGCATGTTCGAGTCCTGGGGCGGGCATGTGAACCCTTCCGTGACACCGCGCCGGCAGGTCTTTCGGCTTCCCCCCGCGCCGGAGCCGCTCGCCTACGCCGGCTTGGTCCTCACCCAGGTGGGCTACAACTGTGGCGTCCGCAGCCCCCTCGAGATCGGGCAGGGAGCGGTCGTAATCGGCGATGGGCTCGTCGTGCAATGGGCCGCCCAGACCCTCGCGTGGCGCGGCGCGGAGGTGCTCCTCGTGGGCAAGCACGCCGACCGCCTGGCGCGCTTCGGCGGCCGTCCGTTCCGTCACACGCACAATCTCGCAGAGGATCCGGACTGGACGCAGGCGGCGAGGGCGCTCTTTCCCGGCGGCGCGACCGTGGCGGTCGACACGGTCGGTTCAACGGAGGTGATGGGCGCCTTCCTTTCCGTTCTTCACCGCTTCGGACATGCCGTCAGCGCTGGTTTCTACGGCACTTCCGACCAGCTTTCGCTGCAACCGCTGCGCTATGGCGAACTCTCCCTCGAGCTCGTCTCGGGCTGGCAGCCGGCGCGCATGGTCGAGACCCTTCGGCTCATCGGGGGCGGTTACCTCGAGACCCTCCCGCTCATCACCCACCGCTTTCCCGCGGCGCAGGCGGCGCGCGCTTGGGAATTGATCGAAGCGAAGACCGAGCCGGTCCTCGGTGTCATCCTCGAATGGGAAGGAGCCGGGGTATGACGGCCACGATGCGCGCCCTGCGGATCACCGCGCCGGGACAGGCGGAAGTGGTGGAACAACCGCTTCTCACACCCGCGAGCGGGGAGGTCCTGCTCGAAGTCGAGGCCGTTGCCACCTGTCCGCATTGGGACCGGCACATCTTCGAAGGGCGGCCGATGTTCGAGGGCATGGCCCTCGATTACCCCTATTGGCCGGGCCAGCCGGGGCATGAGGCGATCGGCCGGGTCGCCGCGCTCGGCGAGGGCGTGCCGGAAGCGCTTGCGGGACAACGTGTGGCGGTCTGGCGCAGCGCCGGTCACGCCGGTCCGGGTCTCTACGCCACCCACGGTCTGGTGCCGTCCGAGAACACGGTGGCGATCCCGGAGAACCTTCCCGCGGACAAGATCACCTCGCTCGAACTCGCGATGTGCGTGCAGGTCTCGGTCGACCAATTGAATGACATCGGGGCGGTCCGCGACCGGCGCTTGGTCGTCTCCGGTCTCGGCCCCGGCGGGCTGGTCGCGCTCCAGTTGCTGCGCGCGGCGGGGGCCGCCGAGATCTGGGGCATCGATCCGGAGGCTTCGAGGCGGGAGACGGCGAGGGCCCTCGGCGCCGACCGCGTGGTGGCGCCCGGCGATCCCGCCCTGCCTTCCCAGCGGATGGCGCCAGACGCCTTTCACGCCGCCCTCGACACCACCGGCCTCCCGGCCGCGATCGAACCGCTCCTCGCGCAGACCCGACGGGCGGTGGCGATCTTCGGCGTCCTGCGCGAGCCGGTGCGTTTTGGACCCGCCCAGTGGTATGGCGGGTTTTCGCTCCTCGGCTACGGCGAGCACAACCGTGGGGCGGCCGACCGCGCCCTCGACGCGATCCTCGCGGGGGCCCTCGATCTCTCCGCCCTCATCATGCATCGGCTGCCGCTCACGCGCTACGCCGAGAGCGTGGCCCTGCTCCAGGAAATGACCGCGATCAAGGTGCTCTTCGATCCGCGGGCGTGAAAAGTGGGTCAGGCTCCGTCGCCGTTTTCATCGAACGAGGGGATCCGCTCCCAGGCGGGGTCGAAGCCGGCGACGATCTCCCTTACGAGGGGCAGTGAAACAAAGCGCTCGAGGTCGCGGTCCCAGATAAAGCCGGCGCGCAGCCCAAGCAGGCCGCCGGCAGCCAGATCGGCCGGCGCGCTGAAGCTTGGGATGAGGACGGTGTCCGCATGCTGACGATCCAGTGCGGTCTGCATGTCCTCGAGGAGGGCGAGGCGGGAAGGGCCGCCCTGGCGCTCGAGGGCGCTGCTCGAAGGGGTGACCCAAGGCACCTCGAGGGCGGTGGCGAGGAGAAGGGCGGCAACCGAAGGCACCGCCGTGGCGAGGCGGAGGGCGACCTTCTGCTCGCGCAACCAATGGAGGACGGCGCAGCCTTCCTGGGTGAGGGCGACCTTGATCCCGAGATTGTCCAAGCCCAGTCCGAGAAGGCGGTCCGCCTGCCGCTGCAGGGCCTCCCGCGGGCCGTCGCGCAGTTGAAAGAAAACGGGCCCCGGGGTAGCCGCGCAGAGATCCGCGAGAAGCGGCCCGACCAGCCGCCCCGCGTCGGCGATAAGAGTCGGGTTGGTCAGGACCCCCTCGAAGAGCCCCAACGAAAAAGCGTCAGCGGCGATCTCGGGAGAGGTGGTGGCAAGCCAGAGTTTCATCGTCTCTCGGCCTCCGCCCCGGTCGTGGCCTTCGGCGGCAAGAATCCAAGGTCGAAGACATACGCGCCATCGAGTGCGGCGCTCGTCCAGTTTCGGCCCCCGTCATCGCTGAAGAAGGTGCCCTCCTCGAAGGTCGAGGCCCAGAGTCGCCCCGGATGGCGCGGATCGAAGGTCATGGCGGTGAGGTTGGAAGAGGGGAGCGTGCCCTCTGCCCGGGCCCAGGAGCGGCCTCCATCGGTCGAGAGGTGAACGCCCGTCCCCCAGCCGCCAGCCGCCAGGCGGGACCCGTCGGTGGGATCGATCGCCACCCCGTAAATGTTCGCCTCGGCGAGGGCCGGTGCCGTCGCGCGCCAGGTCCGTCCGTTGTTTCGGGAGAGCCAGACCCCTTGGCCTTCGGTCCCCGCAATCCAGATCTTCGGGGCGCCGTCGCCCTGACGCAGGCGCAGGACCGCGACGGGGGGAAACGACGCCACGCGCTTCCAGCGGATGGCGTCGGCCGGGCTCTCGAAGAGGCCGGTGGTGCTCGCGAGGAGCAGTCGCCGCGGGTTGCGCGCATCGAGCACGATGCCCTTGGCGTAGAACTCGGTCAGGCCTTCGTTGGCATACTCCCAGGAGTCGCCGCCATCGCGGGAAACAATCACCCCCCAGGCGCTGGCGCCGTAGACGTGATCCCCATCGGTGGGATCGATCGCGAGTTGCAGCACGTCGCTCTCCCGCCAACCCGTGACGAGCCGCCAGCTATGGCCGCCATCGGTCGAGCGCACCACCCCGTTGCCGGCGGCGAGGAAGACGGTCGAGGGGTCCGAGGGATCCGCGGTCGCGCTGCTGATCATCTGAATCGCGGGCCCGAGCCGGAGCCAGGCCTCGCTTTCTGGAGGGCGCAGGAGCACGCCGCTGTCGGTCGGGACCGAGCTGGCCTGCTGCTGCTTCGTCATGATCATGGCGGCGAAGAGGCTTGGCTCGCCCGAGGCGTCTGTTTCGGCCAGAAGGCCAAGACCGGGGACGAGGGCGGCGGAGACAAGGGTGAGGCGGAGCAGCTTCATGGTGCCGGGGAAAAGGTCGTGGTCGCGGAGGGCCGGGTGAAATCGAGCAGGAGGCGCTCCTCCCCGTGGCGGATGAGGAGGGCTTCGCTCTCCCGCTCGGCCTCGGCGAAGGGCCCCTCGAAGAGCGGCCAGGTGGCGTAGTCGACCGCCTCCCCGTCGACCGTCGGAGCGGCTCCATAGGTCGCCGTCAGCCGGGTGCCCTCGAGGGTGGTGAACTCGATCGCGGGCACCGGATCGAGGCGGTGGGTGAGGGGGAGCGCGCGGATCGTTTCCTGGAAAGCCTCGTAGGAGGCAAAGTCTCCCACCGGCGCGACCTCGAGCACGTAGCCGTTGTGAAGCGCCTCGCTGACGTAGGATTCACTGCCGGCCGAGATCTCCTCGAAGTTGGTGCTGAACCAGCCGCCGGCGCCGCCCTTGAGCAGTCCAGTCCAGTCGACCGGGCGCCATTCGCCGGGAACCAGCGGGCGGTAGGCGAGGAAGAGCGGTCCGCCGCGCGCGAAGATCCAGCCCGAGTCATCCTCTATCCGTTCCTCGAGGTCGCGCGAAAAGAGGGTGTGGATGTGCGGAAAGCGGCTGCCGGCCGGGATGTCGTAGAGACCGATGAGGGTCTTCGTATGCTGGAAAATCTGCTCGTAGGGCGACCCGCCCTCCAGCTTGTCCGGGGAGTCGTAGTCGACCTTCGAGCGCGCGATGAGGTCCGTCACGGTATCCCAGTCCGTCGCGAAGTACATCGTGCCCTCGATCGGGTTCGAGTAGGGCTGGACGGCGAA
>JBKHAU010000484.1:0-2580 GCA_046542725.1 Opitutales bacterium | reverse complement strand
CGGAGTGGGCGTCATCTCAGGATTCCCCTTCTTCATTCTCTTCGACACCGAAGATCGCGTTGGCGTAGTGCCGGGCGTTGAAGGGCTGGAGGTCCTCGGGCTGTTCCCCGAGGCCGACGAAATAGATCGGCAGGCCCAGCTCGCGATAGATGCCGACGATCGCGCCGCCCCGGCTCGTGCCATCGAGCTTCGTCACGATGAGACCGGTGAGGCCGAAATCGGCGTGAAAGGCGCGCGCCTGGTCGATACTGTTGCTCCCGAGGCTGCCGTCGACGACGAGCCAGCGGTGGTGCGGAGCGCCCTCGTCATGCTTCTGCACGACCCGGCGAATCTTGCTCAGCTCCTTCATCAGGTTGGCCTTGTTGTGGAGGCGGCCGGCGGTATCGAGGAGGAGAACCTGGGCACCGCGGCGGCGGGCCGCCTCGTAGGCATCGAAGGCCACGGCGGCGGCGTCAGCCCCATGTTGGCTCGCGATGAGGTCGAGCCCGAGGCGATCGCACCAGGCCTTGAGCTGCTCGTTGGCGGCGGCGCGAAACGTGTCGCAGGCGGCGATGAGCGGCCGCGCCCCGTCTGCCGCAAAGAGTCTTCCGAGCTTGGCCGTGGTGGTGGTCTTGCCACTGCCGTTCACCCCGACGAGCGCGATCACCTCGGGACGGTGCTGCCAGCCTTCGAGCCGACCCTCGGCTCCGGCAAGCACGCGCTGGAGGACGGCCGAGCCGATCTTTGCCGCATCATACCCGCGCAGCTCCTTCTCGCGCTTGGCCGCGGCACGGATCTCCTCGAGGATCTCCTCCGTCGTCTCGACCCCGAAGTCGGCGGTGTAGAGCGCTTCCTCGAGCTCATCGAGTGCCGCAGCGTCGATCGTGCCGCCAGAGAAAAGACCTCCGACTTTGCCGAACGCCTTGTAGAAGGTCGGGGTCGTCCGCTTCAGACCCTCCTTGAACTTCGCAAAAAACGATCGCATGGGCGTGCGGCGCTATTCGAGATCGGCTGTCCGCAGGGGGCGGCCGAGGGTGAGCTTGAACTGGTCGAGAATGCCGTTGATGAAGCGTTTGGCGTCGGGGATGGAGTAGACCTTGGAGAGGTCGATGGCTTCGTTGATCGAGACGATGGGAGGGATGTCCCGCCGATGAAGCATCTCGTGAATGGCGAGGCGCAGGATCGCGAGGTCGACGCGGGCGACACGATGAAAGTCCCAGTTGCGCGTGTAGCGCTTGATCACGTCGTCGATCTCCTCGACATGCTGGATCGCGCCGACGATGAGCTCATCGGCGAAGGCGTAGTAATCGCGCGGCTTTTCCTGTTCCTTGAAAAAGAGGTGCAGGTCCTGGTGGAAGTCGTCCGGTTTGTTCAGCGACCACTGGTAAAGATACTGCATCGCGGCGACGCGGTTGTCCCGGCGCTGGCTCATCGGCGGATTAGAGTTTCCACGGGTTTCCCTTGCTCGACATCCCGTCCCAGGAGTCGTCGTCTTCGCCTTCACCGGGCTTGTTTTGGGCGTCGAGCTCGTCGAGACGGGCGGTCATCGCCTGCTTGAGAGCGGCCATCTCGAGGGCGGCCAGGCCGAACTCGCGCCCGCGATTGATCTCGCCCACGCAGCGTGCTTCGGCCTGCGCCGCGGTGTGGACGACGACGATGCCGTTGATCACCGGCACCTCCGTATCGAGGCCGATGCGCTGCAGGGCGGAGCCCGTCGAATCGGCGATGACTTCGTGGTGGGGGGTCTCGCCGGCCAGGACGAGGCCCAGCACGACGATGGCGTCGTACTGGAAGCTCTTCGCGAGCATGGCGGCGGCGTAGGGTAACTCGTTCGAGCCCGGCACGCGCACCACTTCGATATTGTAGGGTTCTGCCCCGGCGTCGGAGAGGACGGCGACACAGTTCTCCAACAGCCCGTCGACGAGACGCGGGTTGAAGCGGGCCGCCACGATGGCGAACCGCAGGTCGCGCGCATCGATGTCCAGTGCCTCTGGTTGATCCAAGCTCATAGGTTCACAAACACCGCACGCTGCGAGCGCGCCCCATGCAAGTCAACTCCACGCCCGTCTCCCTGCCCGACCTCGGACGACCCGACAATCTCACGTAAAAAGATTGGGGAAAACCCCAAAAATCCGCCGTCAAACGGTCGGAGATACCGATGAGTGGTGCCACCCGAATGTCGCGTATGAGAGCCCCCGCACTTGGATTCTTCACCCACCCCGACCGCGACACTTTTTCGAGCACGATGCGGTTCTGCTCGGAGCGCATCTCGCGGCGCGGACCCTGCCCTGCCGGGTGATCGCCTTCACCGACATCCGGGCGGTGGCAGCGCTCCCGCTCGATGGCTTCATCGTGCAGCGGCCACGAGATCCGCACGCCGATGAACGCCATCCCCCAATTTCCCTGCCGCGCGCGAGGGCTGTCGAAAGCCGGACGGCCTTTCCGCTTGCTCTCAAAAAGCGCCGTGGCTGACTGAGGGCCCATGGCCGATCCCCTCTCAGCGGCAGACCTGCAGGATGCCTTCGAGCGTCTCGTTGAGGCTCTGCACAAGCTCGGCACCGCCCATCCCATCGCGCTCCTCGGCATCGCCAACGGGGGCAT
>JBKHAU010000008.1:0-14528 GCA_046542725.1 Opitutales bacterium | reverse complement strand
CTTGGCGCGCCGCGCAGCCCGTGGCGATGGACCTCATCGAGGGCAACCACGACCGGCACGCGCCCCGCCTCCCCGCAGTCTGGGCCATCGAGCGGGTGGGGGAGCGCCTCGTCGCACCGCCCTTTGTCTTTCGTCATGAGCCGATCGCGACGGACGAAGGTTACCTCTGGGCCGGCCATCTTCATCCCGTCACGGTCTTGCGCGCCGGCAAGGAGAGCTGGCGCCTGCCCTGTTTTCACCTCGGTCCCGCCGTCGGCATCCTGCCGGCTTTCGGCGACTTCACGGGCGGAGTCGTTCCGCGGCTTCCGGGCGAGGCCTATCCCATCTGCGACGGTTTCGTCGAACGGCCATAGAAGGCTGGCCTCGCCGCCGGAGGCTTTCCAATCTGGCGGCCATGCCCCGGAAAAGACACCTCCATCTCACTCTCATAGCCCTACTCTCCGCCACTGCCACACTTCCCGCCGCACCCCCGCTCGTGAACGTGCCCGGCCGTGTCACCCACACCCTCGACGGACGCTGGCACACGATCATCGATCCGTATGAAAACGGATACTACAACTACCGCTGGCAACCGCACGACGAGCAGCCCGGCGGTGGTTGGGGTTATTACAAGGATCCCGTCGAGCGAAAGAAGACCGACCTCATCGAGTACGACTTCGACACCTCGCCGACCCTCGTCGTGCCGGGCGACTGGAATTCGCAGGACGACAAGCTTTTCTACTACGAGGGCACGATCTGGTACCGGAAACGCATGCCCTTCACCCCGACGCTCGAGGACGGGCGCGTCTTCCTTCATTTCGGCGCCGCCAACTACGAGGCGCACGTCTACCTCAACGGCGAGAAGCTCGGCTCCCATGTCGGCGGCTTCACCCCGTTCTGGTTCGAGATCACCGACAAGTTGGCCGAGGGCGAGAACTCCTTCGTCGTGAAGGTCGACAACCGGCGGGTGCCCGAGGGCGTGCCGACAGAGAACACCGACTGGTGGAACTTCGGCGGCCTCACCCGCGAGGTGCAGCTTGTCGAAGTGCCCGCGACCTACCTGGCGGACTACACGCTCGCGGTGCCCTCGGCGGACGAGGACCGACTGACCTTTTCCCTTCAGCTCGAGGGCGAGGACGCGGCTCAGACCGTCACCCTGCGCATCCCCGAATTGGACGTGGAAACGACCGTGCAGACCGACGCCGATGGCCGCGCGTCGGGCACGCTCGATCTCCCCGGCCTGCAGCGTTGGTCACCGGAAGACCCCAAGCTCTACACCGTCGAACTCGCCGCCGAGACCGACACCGTGACCGAGCGCATCGGCTTTCGCACGATCGAGACAGCCGGGACCGACATTCTCCTCAACGGCGAGCCCGTCTTCCTCCGCGGGATCAGCCTGCACGAGGAAAACCCTTTGCGCGGCGGCCGTGCGTGGTCGCGCGAGGATGCCGAGATGCTCCTCGGCTGGGTGCGGGAGCTGGGCTGCAACTTTGTCCGCCTCGCCCACTACCCGCACAACGACCACATGGCCCGCGTCGCCGACGAGATGGGCCTCATGGTCTGGGCCGAGGTGCCGGTCTATTGGACGATCCATTGGGAAAACCCCGAGACCCTCGCCAACGCCCGCAACCAGCTCCGCGAACTGATCGAGCGCGACCGCAACCGCGCCAGCGTGGTCGTCTGGTCCGTCGCCAACGAAACTCCCGTGAGTGAGCCGCGTACCCGTTTTCTCAAGACGCTCGTGGAAGACGCCCGCGCGCTCGACGGCACCCGCCTCGTTTCGGCCGCGATGGAGGTCCACCGCGAAGCGGACCGCCCGCTCGCCCGCATCGTGAACGATCCCTTTGGCGAATACACCGACCTCATTTCCTTCAACCAGTATGTCGGCTGGTACGACGGGCTGCCCGAGCGCTGTGACGAGATCGAGTTCGAGGTCCACTACGACAAGCCGGTCGTGGTCAGTGAATTCGGCGCCGGCGCGCTCCAGGGCTACCATGCCGATGCCCTCACGCGCTTCAGCGAGGAGTTTCAGGAAGACCTCTACCGCCGCACCCTCCCAATGCTCGAAAAAATCCCGCAGTGGCGCGGCGTCACTCCGTGGATCCTCGTCGACTTCCACTCTCCCCGCCGCCCGCTCCCCCACATCCAGGACGGCTGGAACCGCAAGGGCCTGCTCGGCGAAACCGGGGCGAAGAAACTCGCCTGGCACGTCCTCCACGACTTTTACGCGCGCAAAGCGCGCGAAGGAAATGATGAGAGATGAGTGATGAATGATGAATGATGAGTGATGAATGCGGAATGTGGAGTGCGGCGCGGTGTGAATGCCTGCCGCCCCCATTCATCACTCAGCATTCAAACTTCATCATTTTAGGAGCCTTCATCATTCAAATCCCCGTCTTGCGGAAGGGGTGCTTCCAACGGCCTGATTTCTGGCCTTCGGCGAGGCCGGTGAGGGTCGCGGCGGTGGGGTCGATCTCGACGCGCACGGTCTGGTAGTCGTCGCCTGGCAGCTCGACGGCGCCGTAGCTGCGGAAGAGTTTGAGCATGGGCGTGTTGTCGCGGTCGACCTGGGCCCAGAGGAGCTTGAGCTTCCGTTTGCGCGCGATCTCGAGCATGCGCTCGAGGAGGCAGCGGGCCATGCCCGTGCGGCGCTTCTGCTCGCTCACGACGAAAGCCATTTCGGCTCCCTTGCCGTCGCGATCGAGGTAGTAGCGGCCGACCGCGTGGATGACCTGGCGTGGTCCCTGGAGCTCGAAGACCCCGAGCGCGAGGTCGGTGTTCTGGTCGATGCCGACGAGTTCGAAGGCGCGCTCCCGGCTCATCCGTGTGACGGTGAAGCCGTAGCGGCGAATGATCGTCTCCTCGGTGTGCGAATAGAAGAAGGCCTGCAGGCGCCGGTCGTCGGAGGGGTTGAGCGGGCGCAGGATGTAGTTCTGCTCATCCCGCAGGCGGACCCGCCGCACCTGGATGCCGTCGGAGGATTCCTCATACGGCGGTGGGAGATGAAAGCTCTTCGGCACGAGATTGCGCTCATGGGCGGCTTCGAGCAACTCCTCGCGATGGTCGGGGTGGGCCACCTGGATGAGCTCGGAGACGCGCTCCTGGATGGTGCGTCCGCGCAGGGTGGCGATGCCGTATTCCGTCACGAGATAATGCACGTCGGCGCGCGAGACGCCGATGCCGGCACCGGCCGGCAGGTCCGCGAGAAGGGCGGAGCCCGGCTTGTCGTCGCCATTCACCATCGTTGTCGAGCGCAGGGCCACGATCGGGCGACCGTGCGGGCTGAGGGCCGCCCCGCGCAGAAAGTCGGCGTGACTGCCCATGCCCGAGCGGAAGCGGCCCCGCACGGAGTCGACCACGAGTTGGCCGGTGAGGTCGCACTGCAGTGCGCTCTGCACTGCCACCATGCGCTCGTTGCGCGCGATCACGAGGGGGTTGTTGACGAACTCGGTGGGCCGCAGGTCGACGTGCGGATTGTCGTGAAGGAACTCGTAGAAGCCGTGCGAGCCAAGGGCGTTGGCCGCCACCAGTTTGCCGGGGAGGAGCGTCTTGCGCGTGTTGTCGATGACTCCGTTCTCGAAGAGTTTTTGCACCGCCTCGCTGAGGGTCTCGGTGTGGAGCCCGAGGTGGCGGTGCGCGCCGAGGTTGGCGAGCACGGCGTGCCCCGTGCGGCCGGCCCCGACCTGGACGGTGTCACCGTCCTCGATGAGCTGGGCGATGTAGGCGCCGATGCGCAGGTCGGCCTCGTCGAGCTCCGGCGTGGGCCATTCCGGGAGGGGCGCGTCGGACGCGATCGCGTGGTCGAGCTGCGAGACATGCACGAAACTGAGCCCGTGCGTGCGCGGGAGATTGGCATTGATCTGGGCGATGACGAGGGGCGCAGCGGCGATCGCCGACGGTAGCCGTAGGCGTCCGGCGGGGAGAGCGAGATGGGCGCCACGTCGAGGGGCAGGACGCGGTCGCGAAAGAGGCTTGGGAGGTCGGAGTGGTGGGCCGGCGTGTAGTCGTCGAGCCCGGCGTTGACCAGCTCGCTCAGGCGCGGGTCCAGGTGGAAGGCGTTGACCCGCAACTTGCCCCGTTGGCCTTCCTCCATCCATGGCGAGGATCCGAGCAGAAGGCTGTAGATGAGTTCCAGGTCATCCTGAGGACGGGCGTGCTCGAGCACTTCTTCGACGAGGCGCCGAGGGCAGGCCGCGCCCGCGGAGAGGTAGAGACGCTGGCCCGGCTTGAGCGTCTTTTGCCAGTTGGGAGCAGGGGGAAGAGCCATGAGTCATGCGGTGAATTCGGGCAGTCTTTGTAATGGATGAGGGTGCGGACGCACGAGCGCATTCGAAGACGCCGCACAAGCATTGTAAAATAACGGTAATCGAGGGCTCTGGGCAGACGCCGCCTGGAAGGCTAGGGGCTTTCCTGATCCCTTCTCAGGCTCTGGGCGGCGGAGCGTGCGGGAGCCTTCAGGTGGAGCCTGGAAATCTACCTAAGCGAAGGCGGAAAACCCCATTTATCAGCGGCTTAGAACTATAAAGGAACGGTAAATGAGGATGCCGGTCACCCCCCGGTGGTAACAAAATTCCGAAAACGGAAGAAGGGAGGAGAGTGCCCTCAAGCGATCCGCGCTCCGCCGATGTGGTGGGTATCGACTCATTCTCAAGATTAGGAAAACGACCATGAAATCTCTCTACACCGCCCTCCTCAGCACTCTTCTCCTCGGGGCGATCCATCTTTCTGCCCAGGGGTCGGTCGCGACCACCCCCGTGGGCTGCTACCCCGTCACCCTCAAAGCCGGGGCCGATACCGCGGTGGGCGTGCCCCTCGAGCGCGCGGCGGCCTTCGTCGGGCGGATCGAAGCCCGCGAGGGAAACACCCTTACCCTCGCCGGGGCGGCCGGCTGGACGCCCGGCCAGTTCGCCGGCTCCCCGGAGGATTTGTCACAAGAATACTTCTATCTGCAGGTGGTGACCGGAGAGCTGCGCGGAGCCACCTTTCTGATCACGGACAGCAGTGAAAACGCCGTCACTGTCCTGCCGGAATCGGAAGAACTTTCCAAGCTCCTCACCCTCGCCGCCAGTGGGGCGGGTGAAACCGTGCGCATCGTGCCCTACTGGACCCCCGCTTCTCTGTTCGCCCACAGCGACCTGCCGGAGGGGGCTTGCATCGTCCTCCCTTCCGAAACGGACGGGGTCGCGGCCGAGGAGTTGGTCTACAGCGCTTCGGGCTGGACCCTCGGGGGCAACCCGGCGGATCTGTATCCGCTGCGTCGTGGCTTCGGTCTCTTCGTCTGCCTGCCCGAAGGTGTGGCGGATGTGGAGCTCGATATCCTCGGCCACGTCCCCTTCGTCCCCGAGCGCTTCATTTTTGAGGGTGCCGAACTCGAGCGCGGCAAGGATGTCTTCTTCGCCCTCTCGCATCCGGAGGCGATCCGCCTCGTGGAGGCTGGTCTGGAGTTCGATGACCGCACGGTGGTCTTCGCCTACGGCAACGAAGCCCGCTTCGGCGACAACCCGACGAGCGTCTACACTTACTACGAGGGCCACGGCTGGTTCGACCAGGTCTTCCGTCCGGTGGATCCCACCGTCATGCTCGAGCCCGGCAGCGCCTACTTCGTGCGCGTGCCCCCGACGCCAGCCCACACCCAGTTCGTCTGGGAGCGCATCCCGATGTATCTTTCCAGCCTCTAGGAATCCCCGCCTTTTTTGGACGCCCTGTCCGTGTTGTCGCTGTAAACCTGCCTTTAGTCACGAGAGAAGAGAAATATAAATAGAGAGAAGAGAGAGTCAGATAGAGTGCGGGCCATCTGTGGACAGGTGGCCCGCTTTCTTTTTTCTCGCCGGCAGGAGGGGGTGGGGCCGATCATGGAAGGTCGCGGCAAGGACCTTTGACAGATCTTCCCCGTCTTCAGAAAAGTGGCCAAGACCGAGAAACCGAAATCCCGCGCCAAGAACCTCGCGATCGAGTTGGGCGTGCTGCAGCGCGAGGCCAATCTGCTGGGCCTCCCCTCCCTGATCATCATCGAGGGGATCGACGGAAGCGGCAAGGGCACGCTCCTCAACAAGCTCATCCTGGAGATCGACGCCCGCACCTATTCGATCTACTCGACCCATGCGAGCGATCGGGTGGCGGCGCAGTATCCCCTCCTCTGGCGCATGTGGAACCACGTCCCGCGCGAGGGCCACGTGCAGTTCTTCGACCGCAGTGCCTACTACCTCGTGCTTGATGCGTGGGCCGAGGGTCGGCTGCCGAAGTCGGCCCTGTCCGATTACTGGGAGGACATCCTGCAGTATGAGCGGCAACAGGCCGAGGCCGGCGCCTTTATCGTGAAGGTCTTTCTCACCGTCTCGAAAAAGGAGCAGGCCAGACGGTTCAAGGAACTCTCGGGCAACCCCAAGACCGCGTGGCGCGTGACGGACAAGGACTGGGCCCGTCATCGCCAGCACGGCGACTACCTCGAGCAGGTCAAGGCGCTCATCGCGGCGACCGACAAACCTTTTGCCCGCTGGTCCCTGATCGAGACAGACAACCTCAAGGCCGCCACCGTCGAGCTCTACGAGACGCTCATCGCCGCCTTCGAGGAAGCGATCGCGGCCCGCCGCCGCCAGCTTCGGCAACCGCCCCCGGAGAAGCGTTGGATCACCTACGCCGGGCCCGATCACCTTTCCCGGGTCGATCTCACGGAGTCCATTTCCCGGAGCGATTACAAGACTGAGTTGAAGGTCAAGCAGGCCGAGATGCATGACCTCGCACACCAAATTCATGAGCTGCGCATTCCCGTCGTGATGGTCTACTGCGGCTGGGATGCGGCGGGTAAAGGCGGTTGCATCAAGCGGCTCATCCAGGGGCTCGATCCGCGCAGTTTCAAGGTCGTCCCGGTGGGCCCACCGACCAAACTCGAACTCGCCCACCACTACCTCTGGCGCTTCTGGCGCGAGATGCCTCCCCAGGGGAAGATCACGATTTTCGACCGCTCCTGGTACGGTCGCGTGCTCGTCGAACGGGTCGAGGGATTTTGCTCCAACGCGGAGTGGCAACGGGCTTATAACGAGATCAACGAGATGGAGGCGCACCTCGCTTCTTTCGGCACCGTCGTCATCAAATTTTGGCTACAGATTGATCAGGAGACGCAGCTCGAGCGTTTCGAGGCGCGACAGCTCAATCCCCTCAAACGCTGGAAGATCACCGAGGAAGACTGGCGCAATCGCGAGAAAGCCCCCCTGTATCATGAGGCCGTCAACGAGATGATCGAGCGCACCCACACGCCCGAGGCCCCCTGGAATCTGGTCCCCTCCACAAGCAAGGAATGGGCCCGTCTGCGGACCCTCGACATCGCCCTGACGCGAATCCGCAAGGCAATCAAGCGCAAGCACCTTGCCGTGTTGTAGATTGCTTGCCGGCGAATCGGGCGGGAGGCACGCCGGCCCGTGGACGGCGGCGGATGGCGCGGTGCCAAAGGGGGACCCCGGTCAAGCGGATCCCGTCGCTCCGGCGTCCTCTTCGAACAATTGCTCGATCTCCTGTGCGAGTTCGTCGACCGCGGCGGCATGGGTGGCGTCGCTCGGGGGTGTTTTGCGGAGGCGCTCAAAGAGACGTGCGAGACGGCGCTTGGTGGAGTCCGCGAGGGGCAGGGCGGGCGTTCCCGAGTCGAGCACGAGAGAGGCGCGCTGGGCGTGGGTGCGGGCGGCGACGAGCCCGTGGTGAAGGCGCGCGCGGCCGAGAAGGACAAAGGGAAACTGCAGATTTTTCGTCGGTCCGCAGCGCAGGCGGATGCCGCCGAGTGGTTGTTCGAGCACCTTCACCTCGGTCAGTCGGTCGGCCGAAATGAACCCGGCGGTGCCGCCAATCACTCCGCCAATGAAGGATCCGGCGAAGAAACTGGCGCCGAGCAGGCTGGCGTCGACAATGCCGCCGGCGAGCGCGCCCCCGGCCGCCCCGAGAGCGACGAGGTCGCGCTTCTTCAGCCCGAAGGCGAGCCAGGTCTCGGTCGCGAGGAGATCGCTCTCGAGCAATTCGAAGTCGGCCTCCTGTCGCTCCAGCTGCCGGTAGCCGTAGGCGGCCTCGACCTCGCCACGCGCCTCGCGCTCGAGTTGGCGCAGACGGCCGCGGTAGCGCTCCTCCAGGGCGCGCGCCGGCTCGCGGGTGGAGGCGTCCTTCGCCAGGTCCTTGGTTTCCTGATACGTGAGCGCCTGTTCGATGAGTTCGGCGATGAGGCGGGCGGCATCGGCCTGCTGCTGTCGGCGCTGGGCGAGGAGAGCCTCGACCGCCCGGTCGAGGGGCGCCCGCCAGTCCTCCCGCAGATGGCCAAAGGCCCGCAGCACCTCGATCTGCTGAAGAAAGGGGGCCTTGAGCACGTCGAGCACGCGCACGACGCGGAAGAACTGACCGAGGGCGTTTTCCCAAGGCTCGACGAAGCGGGGCGCCCCAATGGGGTTGATGATTGCCATGCTCGGGCGGCCGGTCCAGCGGAGGATCTCCATCTCCGCCTCGTATTCCGGCCCGTAGGGAGAAGCGCCGTCGACGACGTAGATGATGCCCGCACCGTCCACGATCGGGCGCAGGAGTTCGCATTCGTCGTGAAAACGCTCGTCGCCCGCGTGGGTCTCGATGAAACGCTTCACCACGGCGGGGCGTGATGCCGCATCGCCCTCCGCCCGGCGCATCCACTCGAGGGCGGCGCGCGCCCGCTGGAAGCCGGGGGTGTCGATGAGGGTGTAGAGGGGCTCGCCCGTCAGGCGCATGGGAAACTCGCGGGTATGGCGCGTGGTCCCGGGTTCGGGCCCGACGTCGACCGACATGTCGCGCGCGAGGGTCGCGACAAGGCTCGACTTGCCCTTGTTGGGATGACCGACGACGGCAAAGGCGGGCTCGCTCATGAGGGCACCTCCGGGGCATCACCGGCCGCGACGCGCAGCCAGGGGTCCTGCGCCTTGGCCAACTGGCGCCGCCAGACGGCGAGCGACGCGGCGGCCGGTGGCGTGGGCCCCTCGCCTTCGTCGAGGGCGAGGGGCAGGACGACGATCTCGCGGCCGGCGGGCAGGCGGGTGCGCAGGGTTTTCACAAAATCGACAAACTCGAGGAGGGGCGGCTCCCAAGCCTTGACCACGATGAGAATCGGTCCCTCGCCGGGCTCCTTGCCGAGGCGAGTGAGAATCGCTTCGTCCGCTTCGATCGAGGAAGCGCCCCCGGCATGATGGACCGCCGTCGCGCCGAAGCGTCGCGCGAGGGTCTCATCGTCCTGGGGAAAGGCCGACCAGTTGAGGACCGTCGCGACGTCGCCGGGGGCTTGGCGGAGGGCGGGCTCGGCGGGGTCCGGGGCGGCCGGCGTGCGCCGGTCGGTGGGCGCGCCGGGAGCCGAGGTCTCGATGCGGGCGCGATGGAGGCGACCGAGCAGGCTCGTGAGGCCCGGGGTCAGATGGAGCGCGACGCGACTGGCCGCCTGGAGGCGCTGGTGCGCGAGGATGAGGGTGGCAAGGCGGGGCAGGACGCCGTAGCCAAGGAGGGCGAGGAGGACAAAGGGCCACCACTGGCCAAGTCGGGCGGCCTCAGCGGCGGAGACGGTGGGATCGACCGCGCGGTAATAGCGCGAGTCGCGAATGAGTTCAAGGGAGGGATGGGCGGCGTCGATCGCCCAGGCCCAGGGCATGGCCAGCGCCGACGTGAAAGAATGGATACGATCCGCGTCGATCGCGGGATCACCCGAGGTGAGGGTGGTGCTCCAGCCGAAAGCAAGGTCGGTGAAAAAGACCAGCCCGGCGGCCGCCAGCAGAGCGGCCCCCTGAAAGGCAAGGGCGAAGGCCTGCGACCAGCGCAGGATGAGCCATTTCTGTACGCTGGCATAGATCGCCTGCTGGGCGGAAAGCCGCCCGCCGAGGATCTGCCAGGTCTCGCGCCAGCGGCCGGGCAGGAGCCGCAGGAGGACAGGCACGAGGCGCCCCGGCCCCAGCCCGCGAAAGAATCGTCCGCCCGCCCCCAGACCCGGCACCCACCGCGTCACCGGCGGGGGCAGCGCGGCGAGGATGAAGGGCACGAGGAAGAGCGCGGGTACGAGCACGAGGACCGCGAGCACGGCCACGACATTCACGCGCCCCGAACCATCGTAGTAGAAGACCGCGGTTGCGCCGAGCCATCCACTGAGCAGTCCGAGCCCGACCATGAGCGTCTGCCCGAGGGCAAAGGTGGTCTGGGCGCGGTCTCGCGCGGCGGCGAGTTCGGCGTCTTCCGCACAGGCCGCTTCCAGCCAACGGAGGGCCGTGGCCCCGCGGTCGGCGGAAGGCTCCCCGAGGTCCTGGGCGAGGCGCCGGTCCTGGGCCAGTCGCTCGCTGTCCGGCCGCCGGCTATCGCGGTCGAGGGCAACCGCGAGCGCGGCAAGGTCCGCCGGGTGGGGCGCGGCGCTGGTTCGCTCAGGCATGGTGCGATCTTCCGGAGGCCCCCGGCGTTTGGCAATGCGGCGGATGCATTTGGCCACAGAGGCCCCGCGGCTTCACATTGTCCAGGGCTCGGCCTTCACGTCGGTCTCGTCGGACCAGCGATACTGCAGCGCCTGCAACTCCTCCACGATGTCCCCGGGCAGGGGTTCGACCGCCACGCCGCTGCTCGCGCGGAGAAAGGCGTCGAGGTTTTCGCCGCGACTGGTCGAGCCGACGGTGGCCTGGACCTGGGGAAAGCTGAAGGCGAATCGCACGCAAAACTCCGTCCAATCCTCAATGCCCGAGCGCTCGAAGATGGGTGCCACTTCCACTGCCCGCTCCTGCAGGTAGGGCACCCAGGCGGCTCCCGGCACGTCTCGAAGGGTATGGACGGGCGCGCCCCCGATCGTGCGCATGGCGATGACAGGGGCGTTCCTTTCCCGGATCAGGTCCCACAGACGGTTGTCCGCAAACCGCTGGAGCGGATTGAGATAGAAGATGAAGGCGTCGATGAGACCCTCGCCGTGGCCGTTTTTCAGGCCCTCGTAGGGCGCCTCCGAGGTCCACGGAAAGACCTCCAGCACGAAGTGCTTCACGAGGCCCTCCTCCTTGAGAACCTGGAGGTCGTCGAAGAGGCGACCGCCGCGTGCGAGGTCCTGGGCGTAAGGCCCGCTGAGGCAGAGCTGCCCCACCTCGAGGGTCTCGAGACCGAGGGGATTCAGATTGTCGCGGATCGAGTCGCGCAGCTCGTCGAGGGACTCATGGCCGATCTTGGCAAAGAGCGGAGGGACCTTGCCGCGGTCTTCGTCAAACACCTCCCCGAGGACCTCGAGGGCTTCGCCGTATTGGCGGCTGGTGTGGAACCAGCAGCCCGCGTCGATCGCGCGGCGGGCGATCTGATGGCGGCTCTCGCGGGGGAGGTCGGTGTCGCCGAGGCGCGTCGTGCCGTACACATAGCGGGAAAGGCCGGCAATGGGGAAGGGGCGGGTCGTCATGTCCACCACGATGCTCCCGGAAAGGGCGGTGCGTCAACCGGGTGTGGGCCTCGGGGCGCCCTCACCCCGCTCGAGCGCGAGCAGGTGGCGTTTGCGCCAGAGCCCGCCGCCGTAGCCCGTAAGCTGCCCATCAGCCCCCACGATGCGGTGGCAGGGCACCACGATGGCGAGCCGGTTTTCCCCCACCGCACGGGCCACGGCGCGCACCGCGGAAGGCTTCCCGACGCGCGCCGCGAGTTCGCCGTAGGTCCAGGTTTCGCCCGCGGGAACCTCCAGAAGCGCTCGCCAGACCGTTTCCTGATGAGGCGATCCGGTGAGCTCCAGAGGGGTTGCAAAGCGCGTTCGCTCGCCCCGAAAATAGGCTTCCAGTTCGTTCTCGAGCTGTTCGATGGGGGCCGTCGTCCCCGGGAAAAAGACCGCCCCGAGGCGCTTCTCGAGGGCGGCAAACTGGGTCTCGAGCATGCGCCGGTCCCAGAACTCGACGAGATGCACAGCGGCCTCGTCACCCGCCACCATGAGAGGGCCGAGGGGGGAGGCGAACTGCGCCACCCGCAGCGCCCGCTGCGTGCGCACGGCCCGCGGGCTCACTCCGGCGCGTTTGTGCAGGGCCTCGCAGAAGCCGCTCACGGAGTCGAAATCAGCCTCGAGGGAAGCCTCGAGGACGGGCGCGCCCTCCTGCAGGCGGGAAAACGCCCGACCCAGCCGCCGTGCCCGCAGGTAGGCCAGAAACGTCATCCCATGCGTCGCCTGGAACCACCGCCGGACGCGCGCCGGGTCGACCCCTGCGCCGCGGATGTCCTCACCCGTCCAGCGCCGCGCGGGATCTGCGTCGACCGCCGCCATGAGCGGCTGGAGCCACGCTGGCAAGGCCCCCTGCGGCTCCATCGGCCGACAGCGCTTGCAGGGGCGGTAACCAGCCGCCAGCGCGTCGCCCGCGCGGGGAAAGAACTCGACGTTGTCCCGCTTCGGCTTTCGCGCCGGACAACGGTTGCGGCAAAAGATCCCCGTGCTGCGTACCGCCGTAAGGTAAAGCCCCTCGTAGCTCGCATCGCGCTCCACGAAAGCGCGATACATCGTCGCCTCGTCAGGCATGAGGGTGGGCTGAAGCATGGGGTCCAGAGTATCAGGTCGCGGGCCGCGCGCGCGACCGGTTTTGCGACACGGAATTGTCCGCGACCGGTCCAAGGACGGCGCCGATCTCGGTCTCGCGGAGGGCCGCGGGATCCACCCCGCGCTCACGCAGGGCGCGCAGGCTCTCGCTCTGTGCTCGTTTCGCGAGTCGTCTGCCATCGGGGCCGAGGACGAGGGGAACGTGGAGCCAGGCGGGCGGGGCCCAACCCAGGGCGCGGTAGAGAAGCAGTTGGCGCGCGGTCGAGAGGAGCAGATCGGCCCCGCGCACGACCTCGGTGACACCCATGGCGTGGTCGTCGGCCACCACCGCGAGTTCATAGCTCGGGAAACCGTCCCGTCGCCACACCAGAAAGTCCCCGAAATCCTCCCCGGCGACAAAACGCTGCGGGCCCGCGCACGCATCGACAAACGCGATCGCCTCGCCGTCGGGCACGCGAAAGCGCCAGTTGACTTCGCCCGCTTCGGTCGCGTCCGCGCCGGCCCCCGGCGGCGGTCGCAGCGCGACCGGAAAGATCGCCTCGCCTTCGCCGCCGTGCGGGGCCGCGAGCGCCTCGGCCACGTCCTTGCGCGAATGCGGGGAAGGGTAGATTGCGCCCGTCGCCTGGAGCTGTCCCCAGACCTCGTGAAACCAGGCTCGCCGCCCGCTCTGTCGATACGGCGCATGCGGCCCCCCCACATCCGGCCCCTCCTCCCAGTCGAGTCCCAGCCAGCGCAGGTCCTCCATCGCGGCAGCGGCCAACGCCGGCTGGCAGCGCGCCGCATCGAGATCCTCATCGCGGTAGAGGAGGGTGCCCCCGGCGTGTCGTGCGCGCGCCCAGGCGACCGCAAAGGCCCGCGCGTGGCCGCGGTGGAGATACCCCGTCGGCGTCGGGGCGACGCGGCCGCGGTAGGGACGATGGATCGGGGCAGGCATCGAATCTTGCGTTTGCCGAGGTTGTAGACAGATCATGTGTTAAATCCCCCGTTGCCGACCACGAATTTACACGATTGCGCAGGCGGCCGATGAATCGTGCTGCGCAGCCCTGTTGGTTCGTGGTTGGCCCCGAAGCCCGCCGGGGCAGTCGCGGACAACCTGAGACAGAACCACCATGAGCGAAGACATGACGATCACCGATGTAGCGGTGACTCTTCCGAAATTTTCCGAACTGGGGCTCGACCCCAAGGTCGCGCAGGCCGTTGAAGAAAAGGGCTACACCCGCCCGACGCCGATCCAGGCGGAGGCCATCCCCGCCCTCCTCGAAGGCCGCGACCTCGTCGGTGGCTCGCAGACCGGCACCGGCAAGACGGCTGCCTTCTGCCTGCCCCTCCTCACCCGGCTGAAGGCGCACAAGGACGATGTCTGGCCGCGTGCCCTCATCCTCGAACCCACGCGCGAGCTCGCCTCCCAGGTCTTTGAGCAGCTCGAAGTCTACGGCAAGCACCTCGACCTGCGCTTTGCCCTCCTCTACGGCGGAGTGCGTTACGGCAAGCAGCGTGATCAGCTCGACGCCCACGCCGATATCGTCGTCGCCACGCCCGGTCGCCTGCTCGATCACCTCCAGCAAAAGAGCCTGCAGCTCAAGACCCTCGAGACCCTCATCCTCGACGAGGCGGACCGCATGCTCGACATGGGCTTTCTCCCCGACGTCACCCGCATCCTCGACCGCTGCTCAAAAAAGGGGCGCCAAAGCCTGCTCTTTTCCGCCACCATCCCGCCGGCCATCGATCGCCTCTCGCAGCGCATGCTGACCGATCCGGTTCACATCAAGATCGGGGGCGGACGTCAGCCTGCCAAGACGATCAACCACGCCATCTACCCGGTCGACGAGCGCCAGAAGTTCGACCTCCTCGTCGCGCTCCTGCAAAGCCTCGATTATCACAGCGTGCTCATCTTCTCGCGCACCAAGGCCGGTGCGGACCTCATTTCGAAGTGGCTGGACAACTCTGGGCACGGCCCCGTCGCCGTGCTGCACGCCGACCGCACCCAGCGCGAGCGCGACCAGGCCATGGCGGACTTCAAATCGGGCAAGTGCGAGATCCTCGTCGC
>JBKHAU010000483.1:0-2617 GCA_046542725.1 Opitutales bacterium | reverse complement strand
GCGACACCACGGTCCTCTCCTCGATGGCTTCGGGCTGCGACCACCTGCACCACGTGAGAACGCAGCTTCCCTACGCCCTCACGACGATGGGACTGGGCGGGCTCTGCGGGTATCTGCCGGTGGCGTTTGGCTGGTGGGGCGCGGGCTGGTTCTGGGTGACGTTTCCGCTCACCGCCGCGGCGGTGGTGTGGGGCGTCGGGCGCCGGGAGATCGGCTGAGGGGGCGGAGGAGGAAGCGGCCACGCCATGGGACCGGCCTGGCAGCCGACGAGACGGGGCCCATTTTTGGGTAGCCGAAGACGATGGCGGGAGCCAGGGTGGGCGCCCTCCTTAGTTGGCGGCAGCGTTACCCCTCACGCGCCCGCGCATCCTCTCCTCCCTTGGCTCATGTATCTCGCGCTCCTGCTGCTCCTGTGCGTGTTGTTCATCGTCGTCTCGACGACGCGCTTTCGGCTTCATCCCTTTCTCGCCCTCTTGGGCGCGGCGGTGGGCTTCGGCCTTGCCGCGGGCATGCCGCTGCCGGTCATCATCGAGTCGATCCAGGAGGGCTTTGGCGGGACGCTCGGCAAGATCGGGCTCGTCATCCTCGCGGGGACGATCATCGGGGTGTTCCTCGAAAATTCGGGCGGTGCCTTCACCATCGCGGAGAGCATCCTGCGGGCGATTGGGCGCAAGCGGGTGCCGGCGGCCATGTCGCTCGTGGGCTATGTGACGTCGGTCCCGGTCTTCGCCGATTCGGGCTTTGTCATCTTCACGCCGCTGAACCGCGCGCTGACGAAGCGGGCGGGGCTCTCGCTCGCCACGACCGCAATCGCCCTGGCCCTCGGGCTGATGGTCTCGCATACGCTCATCCCGCCCACGCCGGGACCGATCGCGGCGGCCGCGCTGCTCGGGGCAGACCTCGGCCGGGTGCTCGTCATCGCACTGCCCATCAGCCTCGTCGTGCTGGTCTTCGCGGGCTTCTGGGCGACGAAAGTGGCGAGCGGGGTGCAGATCGACCCCGAGCCCGAGTTGGGTGAAGCGGAAATCGAGGCCCGCATGGCCGATGCACCGCGCGCGGGTTTTGCCTTTCTCCCCATTCTCGCGCCGCTTCTCCTCATCCTCCTCGGCTCGGTCGCGGCACTACCCAGCGCGCCTTTCGGTGATGGTTCGCTGGCATCCGCCATGCTCTTTGTCGGCTCGCCCGTCGTCGCCCTCTTCATCGGGGTCATCTGCGCGTTTTTCCTCCCGCGCAAACGGGAGGCGGCGATGTTTTCGCAGGAGGGCTGGGTCGGCCAGGGCCTGCTCACCGCGGCGGTCATCATCTTCATCACCGGGGCGGGCGGAGCCTTTGGCAAGGTCCTGCAGAACTCGGGCTTTGCCACCTCCATTGGCGACGCCCTGGCGCCACTCTCCCTCGGGCTCTGGCTGCCCTTCATCATCTCGGCGGCGATCCGCGCGGCCCAGGGCTCGGCCACAGTCGCCATCGTCACGACCGCGAGCATCGTCGAGACGATGCTGCCTTCGCTCGGACTCGACAGCGCCAGCGGACGTGCCCTCGCGGTCGTCGCGATCGGCTCGGGCGGGTTTTTTGCCTCGCATGCCAACGACAGCTTTTTCTGGGTCGTGACGCAGATGACCGGCCTCTCGACGAAGGACGGCTACCGCCTCCTCACCCTCGGCACCACGCTCATGTCCTTCCTCTCCGGCACGCTCGTCTGGCTCGCCGGACTCATCCTTCTCTGATCCGAATTCATCATGCTCCTCACCCGCCATTCCACCCCCGAGGGCCCGCGCTGGGCGCGCGATGGCCGCTGGCTCCCGGCCGATTTTTCGCTCGCCGCCCTCCTCCGCCATCGCGGCACGGCCGTGCCCGAAATTGTCGCCGCCCTGCCCGACGGCGACCAGGCCTCGGGCCGCCTTCTCGCTCCCCTCGAGGACACGCAGGAAGTCTGGGCGAGCGGCGTGACCTACCTCAGCAGCCGCCTCGGACGCGAGGCCGAGTCGCAGTCGAAGGACGTGTACCAAAAAGTCTATGACGCTGATCGACCGGAACTCTTCTTCAAGGCGCCGGGCTGGCGCGCGGTCGACCCCGAGGCGCCCCTGCGCATCCGCCGGGACAGTAGCTGGGACGTGCCGGAGCCGGAACTCACTCTCGTCCTCACGAGCGCAGGCGAGATCGTCGGCTACACCGCGGGCAACGACATGTCCTCGCGCAGCATCGAAGGGGAGAACCCCCTCTACCTGCCGCAGGCGAAGGTTTACGATGGCTCCTGCGGGATCGGGCCCGGCATTCTTCTCGCGAGCGCGGAAGAGCTGCTCGACCTCCCCATCGAGATCGAGATCCGCCGCGGCGCGCACGTCGTCTTCGCGGGCGAGACGCGCACCTCGCTGATCAAGCGCAAACTCGAGGATCTGGCCGGCTTTCTTGTGCGCGAGCTGAGTTTTCCCCATGGTGTCCTGCTCATGACGGGAACGGGCATCGTGCCCGGCGAGGATGTCACCCTCCGGCCGGGCGACCGCGTCCGGCTCTCGATCGGCGAACTCGTCCTCGCAAACCCAGTCGCATCCTGAACCACCTCCTGTCTTCCGATCATGCAACCCATCCTTCTGAACGGCGAATGGACGCCCGCCCGCGA
>JBKHAU010000482.1:0-2624 GCA_046542725.1 Opitutales bacterium | reverse complement strand
GCCTGCACGAGGGCGGGCGCGACGCGGGTGTCGGCATCGACGAAGAGGAGCGCGTCGGCTGCGGTCGCGCGCGCCCCGGTGTTCCGTGCCCGCGCGATCTGGTTGTGCCCTTCGAAGACGACGCGCGCCCCGTGGGCCTGCGCCACCGCGGCGGTCTCGTCGCTCGAGTTGTTGTCCACCACGATGAGTTCGGTCTCGATGGGGGCGAGGCTCCCGAGGGCGTCCCCCAGGGCTTCGAGGGTGCGGGGGAGTTCGGAGGCTTCGTTATAGGCGGGCACGATGCAGGCAAGGGTCTTCACTCTGCGGAAGGTGGGCGGAGCCGGAGGGCGGGCAACCAAGGCGGCAACTTCCCATTGCCACGGTGCGCGCGGCAGCGTTGCCTAGGAGCCGATGATTGCGCGCCTTGCAGCCTCGCTGGCCGGTCTGGTCTTCCTTCTCGCCGGGGGCTGCCGACTGCCCGACTGGCAATCCGCCGGCTCGCCAGAGAACGGCGACGCGGGGCCGCAGGTCGTTTGGCGGAGCGAGCCGATTGATCCCCCGGTGCCAAGCCTACGCGAGCCCGAGGCAACCTCGCTGCCGCCCGAGCCTGCGCCGACCTCGCCTCCACCCGAGCCTCCGCCTGCTTCGCCTCCATCCGAGCCCGCGGAGTCCGCCACAGGGGCGACCGAGAGGGCGCCTCTGCCCGAACCGGAGCCAGTCGGGACGGCAAGCGAGACGCCGGTAGAGAACGCGGCCTCCCCGGCGCCTGCGGCCGATACCGGACTCGTGCCCACCTTCGAGGCCCCGCGGCCGGAGCGTCGCTCGATGCCCGTGCCGGTCTTCCCGGAGTCGGTCGACTTTGCCGAGGTGGTCCCCGGATGGGTCGATCTGCGAGTCACGATCGGTTTGAGCGGGGAGGTCCTCGAAGCGGAGGTCCTCGAGGCTTCCCATCCCGCGCTGGCCGATCCCGCCCGGGTGGCCCTCGAGCAGGCCCGCTATCGTGTGGTGCGGGATCCCGTTGGCCGGCCGGTCCAGGTGACGATCCGCGAGCGGATCGAGTTTTAGCCGGCGCGCCGCCCGGGCCCATCTGCCAGAAGGGGCGTGACAGCGCTGGTGAAATGCTCCATCAGCGTGAAATTCCTGCCACTCTGTCTCTCTGGAGGAAGCCATGTCGTCGCTCAAGTGTCTCTGTCTATTCGGTCTGTGCCTCGCAGCCTCTTCGGTTTCCGGGATGGGGCGCGTTGCGGTTGGTTATTTTCCCCTCGAGGTACCCGGCGGGGCGAGTTCCGCGATTGGTCTTCCGCTCGAGCGACACCCGGTCTATGCGGGCGAGGTGCGCGCGGCGGAAGGCTCCCATGTGTTGCTCACGGACGTCCCGCGCTGGCGGCGCAACGCGCTGGCGGGCCGCGACGGCGGCGAGCGCTTCTTCGTCCAATTCACGACCGGGGCGCTCGCGGGAGAGGTCTATCTGGTCGAGGGCAACGCGCGGGACCGCTTGAGCCTCGCCGCGGGTGACCTCACGGGTCTGCGCACGCGGGAGGGCGCGGGGGAGGGAGATCGCCTGCGGGTAGTGCCTTACTGGACGCCGGCAAGTATCTTCGCGCATGTCACAGTACCCTCCGGCTCGACTCTCCAAGTGCCGTCACTGGGCTCGGGCGTCCTGCGAAGCGAGGCCCTCGAGACCCTCACCTGCGAGGTCGGCAGCGGCTGGACCGACGGTGCCGGTGCTCCTGCAGACCACTGGCCGATTCCACCCGGTCGAGGAGTCTGGTTTCGTCCCAACACCTCTTCAGCTCTCTTCACGGTGGATTTGAAAGGGGTCCTTCCGCCGGTGGCGGTGCGTGTCGAGGTGGCGAGCCCTGGGCGGGGACAGCCCAGCAGCGAGCTGCTCTCACTCCCGTATCCGGTCGCCATGTCGCTGGCCGAGTTGGCCCTGGCGCCGCCGGCGGCCGCCGTTCTGGAGGTGCTCGTGCCGGGCGCGGGGCCGGGTGACCCACCCACGCGGTCGATGCGCTTCGACCTCGCGCGGGGCTGGTTGGGGGCAGACATGGAGCCGGTCGAGGACACCTTCCGGCTGGAGCCCGGCGCTGCCTTCCGCCTGCGCCTGCCATCGGGGAGGGGGGAGGGACAGGTCTTTGGCTGGGCACCACTGCCGGGCTATCTGAGCGCGGATTGAGCTGCCGGGACGCTCGACGTGCCCCGCGGCAAGGCGCGGAGACAGGTTTTGACTGTGCCGCGCACCGGGTGTGACCGATGTATCCACCGCGCATGCGGATTTGCACTCAGTCTCCAACTTTGCTTCCTTAGCCCATATGAAGGTGTCCAAGTCGCTCTTTTTCCCTGTCCTCATCGCGCTGTCGGTGGCCGGTCTGCACGCCCAGAGCGATTCTCTGATCAGTGAGGAATACACCCTTGGGCCTGGCGATACGATCTCGGTTTCGGTCTTCAACGAAGGCGAACTGGGGGTCACGCAGCGCCTCGACACGCAGGGTAAAATCGTCCTGCCGCTCCTCGGCGAAGCCAATTTTGAAGGGCTTACGGTGCGTCAGGCGGAGGACATGCTCGAGAAGCGCTATGTCGAGGAGGAGCTTCTGGTGCGGCCCGAGGTGACGGTGCAGATCACCGACTACCGGACCCGTACCTTT
>JBKHAU010000481.1:0-2624 GCA_046542725.1 Opitutales bacterium | reverse complement strand
TTCGCTGCAGCCATGCCACCCGTGATCGAAAGCACCCCGGAAGGCCTCTACTGCGCGGCGGGCGACTTCCACATCGATCCGTGGAGGCCGGTGGCGCGCGCGGTCACCACTCATGCGCATTCCGACCATGCCCGGCCCGGTTCGCGAAGCTACCTCTGCGCCGAGGTCGGCCGACGGGTGCTGGCCGCACGCGTCGGCCAGGCCGCCACGATCGAGACCCTGTCCTACGGCGAACGTCGGCGCTTCGGCGATGCCACCGTCTCGCTCCATCCCGCCGGCCACATCCTTGGCTCGGCCCAAGTGCGCGTCGAAGTCGGCGGCGAGGTCTGGGTCGTGAGCGGTGACTACAACAACACCGCGGACGATTCCACCTGTGCTCCCTTCGAGCCGGTGCGCTGCCATACCTTCATCACCGAATCGACCTTCGGTCTGCCGATCTATCGTTGGCCCGACCCCACTGGCGTCTTTGCCGCCATCCAGCGCTGGTGGGCGCAGAACCAGGCCGAGGGGATTACGAGCGCGATCGCGGCTTATCCGCTGGGCAAGAGTCAGCGACTCCTCGCTTCGCTCGATCCTGCCCAAGGCCCCATCGCCGTCCATGGCTCGGTGGCGACGTTTTTGCCCATTTACGCCGAGGCGGGCGTGCGGCTCGCGCCGGCGCAGCGGTTCGCCGAACTCGACCTGAAAGCTTTCAAGGGACAAGGCCTGCTCATCGTCTCGGCCTCCGCCCAGGAGGCGCGCGCATTTGACCGTCTCCAGCCGCTCTCCTGGGCTTTTGCCAGCGGATGGATGATGACCCGGGCGGCGCGCCGCAACCGCAGCTTCGACCGTGGCTTTGTCCTCTCCGACCACGCCGACTGGCCCGGCCTCGTGCAGGCGATCGCGGCCACCGGCGCCGAGCGCATCGGCGTCACTCATGGCCCGGCCGAGATCTTTGCCCGCTGGCTGCGCGAGCAGGGGCGCGAGGCCTTTCCCCTCGCCACCCGGTTCACCGGCGAGACCGCCGGGGCCGAGGAGGACGGGTCCGGAACCGAGAACTCCGAACCATGACGAGGCGAGCTACGGCGTCGGCGCTGACTGCCAGGCTTCAGCTCGATACCGGCCGTCCGTGCAGGCCCCGAGGGAAAAGTCGGCCGCGCAGGGCGACGGTGGCTCTCGATTTCCTTTTTTTGAATTAACCGGGTCAAAAGGGGTTGCGCTCGCCCGTCTCTCGCGGCAATTAAGACTCAATCTCACAAAGGCCATGCGTGCTCACACCCCCACAGCAACCTCCTTTGCGCCCTATCTGTGCTGGCGAAACAGCCTCTCGGCGGCCGACGAGTTCTCGCGCCGTTTTGACGAGTGGCTCTTCCTGAACGCTTCAACCGTTCTGCTGAGCGAGAAGACGGGCGAGCTCCTCGCGCTCAACAGGCGGGAGTTCGCTTTGAGTCGGGCGGATCTCGAGACCCGGCTGCAGCATCTGGGCGAGCGGTGGGGATTCGAGGCCCGCGTCCTTTTCGAGAGCAACGATCTCATCAAGTTCATCGTCTATCGGCGGGACCGGCTGCAGGCGGTGCTCGACGAAGCGCCCTACTGCGTGATGGTGGGGCAGCTTGGCTATTCCGCGCCGCTTGAGGCCGAGCGCTTCCTCGCCGAGCTGCAGGAGCGATGGGAAACCGATGGGGCGATTCCGCATGAGATCGGCGTGGCCCTGGGTTATCCGCTCGACGATGTCTTCGGCTACATGGGCCTGCTGCCGCTGCCCTGCAAGGGGGTCTGTGGCTGGCGCGTTTACGGCTGCATGGCGGAGTCGTGCCGGCGTAGCGGGGCTTTTCAAAATGCCCGCTGCCAGGCCCTCGTCTTCCTCGCGCAGACCGCTCCGGCGCGCGCCGCGAGCTGAGGGGACGCGGGCCGGAGGGAGCGGGGGAACAAGAGATCGCCGCGCGGCTTGGACGTTGGCCGCTCCTGATGGTATGGTAGTGATCTTGGCGCACCGCTGACCGACCCCGTCCAATGCCCGAGTTTGAGATCAGCTGGATCGATCTTGCCGTCCTCGTCCTCTATGTCGTGGGCACGCGCGTGTTCTTTGGGTGGTGGCTCTCGCGGAAGGCATCGGAGGGGGCCGAGGGTTATTTTCTCGCCGGGCGCAACATCGCCTGGCCCATCATTGGGCTGTCCTTTTACGTCTCGAACATGAGTGGGAGCAGCTTCGTGGGGCTGCCGGGAAGTGGCTACAACACGGGGATTTCGGTCTACAACTACGAGTGGGTGCCGGTGGCGGTGCTCATCTTCTTTCTCTTCTTTCTCCTCCCCCAGTATCTCGCGGCGAAGATTTACACCGCGCCGGAGTTTCTCGAACGGCGCTACGGGAGGACGCTACGGCTGTTGTTTTCCGGCTTTCTGCTGCTCGCCAACATCTTCATTGACGCCGCGGCGGCGCTTTATGCGGGGGCGACAATCGCACAGACGCTCTATCCGGGGCTTCCCCTGGGGTGGATCGTGGGGGTCACGGCGATGGCGGCGGGCATCTACATTTTCTTTGGTGGCCTGGGAGCGGTGGTGATCAACGACGCCCTTCAAGCCGTTCTCATCTTTGGCGGAGGGCTGGCGATCTGCATCCTCGCGTGGCTGCAGATTCCGTCCTG
>JBKHAU010000480.1:0-2625 GCA_046542725.1 Opitutales bacterium | reverse complement strand
GACCTCTCTGAATATCGGCCAGGCAGCGTCAGACTTGGGCCCATTTCCTCGGGAACCACGCCATTCCAAGCCCGCCAGCAGCTGACTCCTGCGGCCTCCTCCGAAGGGCCCGGTGGCGCGGTAAGCGCGTCCGCAAGGAAGCAGCGTGCGCACTTTGCCATTGCCAAGGGCGAAGCGGATGGGTGCGACTTGCCCGCATGGTGGAAGTGCGCCTCTACGACACGCTCTCGCGCGAAGTGCGCCCCCTCGCGGCGGCCGACGGCCAGCGGCTTCGCATGTATGTCTGCGGGCCGACCGTGCATGGGCCAGCCCATATCGGCAACTTCCTCACCTTCGTCCGCTTCGATGTCCTCTACCGCCTCGTCCGCGCTGCCGGCCTGTGCCCGCACTACGTGCGCAACATCACCGACGTCGACGACAAGACCATCGCCAAGGCCGAGGCCGCGGGGCTGCCCCTCGCCGCGTTCACCGCGCAATGGACCGAGCGCTTTCACGAGGACTGCATCGCCCTGAACCTCCTCCCACCCGACGAGGAACCTCGCGCCACCGCCCATCTCGCCGAGCAGATCGCCCTCGTCGAAGCCCTGGTTTCCAAGGGCCATGCGTATGTCGCGGCAGACGGTTCGGTCTACTATCGGGTGACGAGCTTCGCGGACTACGGCAAGCTGAGCCACTTCGACCCCGAGATGCTCCGCTCGCAGACAACCAACAGCGCGGGCACCCGCAATCAGGCGGACGAATACGAGCGCGAGACGATTGCCGACTTCGCCCTCTGGAAAGCGCACAAGGCGGAGGACGGGGACAACGCCTGGGACAGCCCGTGGGGGCCGGGGCGGCCCGGCTGGCATCTCGAGTGCTCGGCCATGAGCCTGAAATACCTCGGCTCCGCGATCGATCTGCACGGCGGCGGGGAGGACCTTTGCTTCCCCCATCACGAGAACGAGATCGCGCAGAGTGAGGCCGCCACCGGCGAACCGTTTTGCCGCCATTGGGCCCACGGCGTGCATCTCCTCGTCGAAGGCAAGAAAATGAGCAAAAGCCTGGGCAACTTCTTCACCGTGGGCGACCTCATCGAGAAGGGCTTCGAGCCCCGCGCCCTGCGCCTCGCAATGCTCGGGGGGCACTACCGGCAACAGCTCAACTTCACCCTCGCCAGCGTCGAAGCAGCCACCAGCTCGCTCGAACGAATCGAAAAGGCCGTTGCCCGACTCCTCACCCAAGCCGGGCTCGATCCCACCGCCTGGACCACCCTCGAAGCCGCCAAGCCCGCCGCCCTCGGCCTCTACGCCACCGTCTGGCAAGCCCTCTGCGACGACCTCAATTTTCCTGCCGCCCTCGGCGAACTGCACAAGGCCCTGCGCTCCACGCCCGCCACCGCACGGGAGGCGACCGACGCGCTGCGCGCTCTTCGCCTTCTCCTCGCCGAGGTCCTCGGCCTCGAACTCTTTACCCGGGCCGACGCCCCCGCCGAAGCCCCGCCCGAGGTCGCGGCCAAGGCCGCCGCCCGCTGGGAGGCCAAGCAGGTCCGCGACTGGGCCCGAGCCGATGCCCTGCGCGATGAAGTCCAGGCCGCCGGTTGGAAGATCCTCGATCGACGTGACGGCTACGACCTCGCGCCCCTCGACTAGTGGTTTCACGGCCGGAAACCTCGCCGCCTGTCGCCTTTTCAGACCATCTGTCGCCCGCCCGCGCCGTCCAGGAATTGCCGGGGCGATTTGCGCGATTGGCCTAACGGTGGCAAAGTGCAGCATGATCCCGTTTTCCCTTCGACTCCGCGCCGTCCTGCGCTTGTGTGCCGCGACCGCCCTTTTGACGCCTTTCGCCGCAAAGGCGCAAGGGGATGCGAACGCCTCCGACTCCGCGAACGATCCACAGGCAGAGATGCAGCAGATCCGTTCCGAGTTCGAGGAGGTGAAAACCACCCTCGCCGAAATCCAGCAAGTCGCGATGCAGCGCGAGCCTGTGAAAGATGCGATGAGACGAGTGCAGACGGAACTGGAAAGCGTCATGCTCGACCAGGCGCCCGACCACAGCGACAAAATCGAGCGCTTCTTTGGCCTCGCCGAAGAAATTTCCTCGGCCGGCCAGGAGACGCCCGACCCCGATAAGATTTCGCAACTGCAGAGTCTCCAGCAGGAACTCGCACCGGTCCTCCAGCAGGCCAGCCAGGCCCAACCCGTGGTAGAAGCGCGCGCTCAGACCCAGGAAGTGCTCCTCGAGGTGATGGAGGAAATCGATCCCGAGACGCCGCAACTGCTCGAGCGACAACGCACCCTCATGGCGCGCTTCGAAGCGCTGCAGGCGCAGGCTCAAGACGCGGGCAACAGCTGACGGATACCCTTCCGTCTCCACCGGGCGGCGGCCCGCTGGGCGTGCTTACGCTCCCACCGGTGGTCCGCACCACCGCGCGAGAACAGCGGCGAGCAGGTAGGGCTTGACCGGTTTTGATAGAAAATCGTCCATTCCCGCCGCAAGACAGGCTTGGCGGTCGCTCTCAAAGGCATTTGCCGTCATCGCCACGACCGGCAAGCGGCTGTCCGCCCCATCGCGGCGGCGGATTTCGGCGGTCACCGCATAGCCATCCATTTCCGGCATCTCGCAGTCCATCAGGACGATGTCGAATGC
>JBKHAU010000479.1:0-2632 GCA_046542725.1 Opitutales bacterium | reverse complement strand
GAGCGCGAATTCGTCCGCACCGCGACGACCCTCGTCTACCGGGTCGGGGAGCCGGAGCTGAAGTATTTGCTCTGTCAGCACGTCTGGGAAGCGGCCGGCCATGCCCGTTTCCTGCGGGAGCGGGGCCGGGAGCTGAGCGGCTTTGGCGCCGGCGAAGCGGTGCGGGAGGAGGTGAGCGGCATCTTCGAGGAAGCGATTCGCGCTGACACCGTGGAGGAGGCCCTCGCGGGTTTCTACCGCGTCCTCAAGCCGGCCTTGCGGGCGGCCTATCAGCATTACCTCGAAGCGACGCATCACCCCGCGGACTGGCCTTCGCGCCACCTCGTGAGCGAGTTTCTGCAGGATGAGGAGCGCCACGCCGAGGAGATCGTGCCCTTCCTGCCGCCCACGGGGGCGACGGAAGCGTGGGAGGCTCACCTGCGTTCGGCCCTCCAGACTCTCGGCGGCTGGCTGGGGCAGGAGCCAAAGGTCGCCGTCCTCGATGCGTTCCGCTGGCGCCGGGAGGAGATCAAGTATGTCCACCCCGCGACCTGCAACCGCGGCGACTATCCTCTCTGCTCGAGCGTCTTCAGCGAAGACCCGGACGAGACACCGATTGTGCGCGCGTGGCTGGAGGATCCGGCGACGGACGCGCGCGTCATCCGTCTCCTCATCTACGTCTGGCTGATGATGGAAATGGACGCCGTCGATTACCTCGCGACGATCTTCTACGACACCCCGCAGGCCCCCTTCGACCTGCACTTTGACCTTGCGCGGCATCTCTGGGATGAGTCCCGCCACAGCCAGTTCGGCTATCGCCAGTTGCCCAAGCTGGGGGTGGATCTCAAGACTCTCGAGCACTCCCTCGACCTCTACCACATTCTCGTGCAAATGACGCCGCCCGAACGCTACGCCATGATGACGATGGAGTTCGAGGCCGGCAGTTTCCCGACCAAGGCCAAGATCATGGACCGGGTGCGCGAGCTGAACGATTTCGAGGCCGACACCCTGCTCGCCTTCGACCGCAACGATGAGCAAAACCATGTCCGCTACGGCCACCGCTGGCTGCCCGTGATCATGAAGCTGTTTGGGGAGGAGCGGTCGGTGGACGCCTTTGTCAAGGCCACGCAGGCGCGTTTCGAGGAGTTGAGCAAGGTGCATGGAGGACAGACCCCGCACAGCCTTTCGCCCGAAGAGCGCCTCACCGGCAACAAGCTGCGCGCGCTCGCGGGGGTGGCATGAGCGGCGGGCAAGGGGATTCCGTGTCGGGCCCGCGCTGGGGCCGCTACAGCGACCTGCGCCCAACTGAGATCGAGGCGATGCGGGATCTTTGCCCGATCGCCTATCTTCCTTGGGGGGCGCTGGAATGGCATAGCCAGCACGCCCCCATCGGGCTCGATTCGGTGAAGGCGGAGGGCATCTGTGTGGCGCTGGCGGAGCGTACCGGCGGAGTCGTGTTGCCGGCCATCCCGATGGGGGTGAACACGATCAAGCCGTTCAAGGGCTTTCCGCATTCGATCGATATTTCGGCCGGGCTGGCGACCGGCGTGGCGGCGGAGTTCTGCGCCCAGCTCGCGGAGGAGGGGTTTCGCCTCGTCGTCCTCTTCACCGGACACTATCCGCCCGAGCAGTTCACCGCCCTTCAGGCCGGGGTGGACCGGGTCGCGTCGTCGTATCCGGAAACTCAGTTTGTCGTCTGGGCGGACAATCTTTTCCTCGGCGATGCCTTTGCCGCCGACCATGCCGGCGCGACGGAGACGTCGTTTCAGATGCACTTCGCGCCGGGTTCGGTCGATCTCGAGGCCTTGCCCTCCCGCGCCGTCACGCTCGATGACGATGGCATCACGGGCGAAGATCCCCGCGTCGCCTCGGCCGAGCGCGGCGCCCGCCAGCTCGCCGTCGTGCTCGAGAAGGCAACGGCGAAGATCGCGTCCCTGACCGCCGCCTGGAAGGAGGCGTCATGAAGCAGCGTCGCCTTGGCCGCACGGAACAGTCCGTCAGCGAAATCAGCCTCGGAACCTGGGCTTTGGGCAGCCCGATCTATGGCGAGGTCGAGTCGGGCGCACCGGAACGCCTGATCCGTCATGCCCTCGACGAAGGCATCAACTTTTTCGATACAGCGCCACTCTACGGGACGAAGGAGACCGACGGGGTGGCCGAGACCGTCCTGGGGGCGGCCCTCGGCAAGGACCGCGACCGGGTCATCATTTCGACCAAGTTCGGGCGCAGCTCGACGGCGGTCCTGCCCGGGCGTTTTCATGCCGCCGAGGCCCGGGCCTCCTGTGAAGCGAGCCTCCGGCGTCTCGGGCGTGACTATCTCGACGTGCTTTTCTTTCACTCTCCCTTCACCCCGGAGGAAATTCATGAAGATGTCTGGGCCGAGCTCACGGCGCTCCGGGAGGAGGGCAAGGTCCGCTTTCTCGGTCACTCCGTCTCGTGTTTCGAAGACACCGCCGCGATGTCGGCGGAGTGGATGCGCGAGGGTCGCATTGACGTCGTGCAAGTGGTCCTCAGCCCTTTCAACCGCGAGGCCCGCAGCCTGATCGAAACGGCAGTCGCCTGCGACTGCGGTGTGGTCGCGCGAGAGTGCCTCGCCAACGGCTTCCTCAGCGGCGCCCTCACCCGCGACACGGTCTTTCCCGAAGGAAGCCTG
>JBKHAU010000478.1:0-2636 GCA_046542725.1 Opitutales bacterium | reverse complement strand
CTTATCCTGCTATCCATCAGTCATATCGAGATGCATTCAGCGTCTTTTAGGACCAGACGGAGCACCGGAACTTCAACATACACCTGTTCATCGTTGCTTTTTCACCGATTTTTCGTTGCGCTTGAGACATGCCCGAGGGAAAGCCTTTTCACTCCTTGCTCTCCCAGGAGCGTTTCAACGACGTCCTCCTCGCCGCCATTCATAGCTTGCAGGAAGCGGTCCTGGTGACCGATTTCCGGGATCGCCTGCTCTTTGCCAACGCGAGCTTCGAGCGCCTCACCGGGCACTCGATTGCCGCACTGCTTGGCCGACCGGTCTACAAGGCGCTGCTCCCGCCTGATCAGTGGGACGATCTTCTCGAGCGCAACGAGCGCCGGCGCAGCGGCCAAAGCGACCTCTATGAGATGGAGATCCTCTGCCGCGGAGGCGAGCGGCGACGCATGATCGGACGCGGCACTCCCCTGCTCGACGAGGCCGGAACTCCCATCGGCACGGTCGGAGTGATGGCCGACATGGAAGACTATCGGCGCCTCGAAAGCCTGCAGGCCTATCTCGACGAGGAGGTTTCGGCGCGCTACGACACCGACTCGATCATTGGCGACAGCCCCGCGCTGCACAACCTGCTCACGCAGGCCCGGCATGTGGCGGCCACCGATGCGACCGTCCTCATCCACGGCGAGACCGGCACCGGCAAGGAGCTCATCGCTCGCGCCATCCATCTCTGGAGCGGCCGCCGCGAAAAGCCGGTGATCAAGATCAACTGCGCGGCGATCCCCCGGGAGCTCTTCGAGAGCGAGTTTTTCGGGCATCGCAAGGGCGCCTTCACGGGAGCCACGAGCGACAAGATCGGACGCTTCGAACTCGCTCACGAGGGCACCCTTTTTCTCGACGAGGTGGGCGAACTGCCGCTCGAACAGCAGGGCAAGCTCCTCCGTGCCCTGCAGGAGGGTGAGATTCAACGCATCGGGGAAAACCACCCGCGCAAGGTCGATGTGCGTGTCATCACCGCCACGAACCGCAACCTGCGCGAAGAGGTGGCGCAGAGGCGCTTCCGCGAGGACCTTTACTACCGGCTCAACGTCTTTCCCCTCACCGTGCCGTCGCTGCGCGAGCGCCGGGAGGACATCGCTCCGCTCGCCTCCCATTTCGTGGAACACTATGCGCGACGCATGGGCAAGCGTCCCCCCCGACTCACCGCCGAAGGCCGTGCTGCCCTCGAGCGCTATCCCTGGCCGGGCAACATCCGCGAGCTGCAGAACGTCATCGAACGCAGCGTGATCCTCTCCCGTGGGCGCACCCTCGAGCTCTCCCTCGAGACCCGCCCCGAGGTCGCGGCGCCCGAGCACAGCAGTCCCCACGGCTCACGCCCCTCCACCGCCCTCCCCGACCCCGAGGCCCTCACCCTCTCCGATCTCGCCGAGATGGAGAAGCAGCTCGTGCTGCGCACCCTCGAGCGCTGCCGGGGCAAACTCTACGGGCGTGACGGCGCGGCGGCCATGCTCGGGCTCAAGCCGACGACCCTGCAATCGCGCCTCCGCAAGTGGGGTGTGCGCAAAACCTGGCAGCCCGCGGACAAAGGCCGCGACCCTGCCCGCGCCTAGTCCAGCTTCGTCGGGCGCATGGTGCTCTGGTCGACGCCCTGACGCAGGGCGCGGTTGCGCAGGCGCAGGGCCTGGAGGCGGATGAAGCCGCTGGCGTCGTCGGGATTGTAGGTGCTTTTGACGCCCTCCATCGAAGCCACATTCTCGTCGTAGAGAGAGAGCGGGGAACGGCGGCCGACGGTGATCACATTGCCCTTGTAGAGCTTCAGGCGCACTTCGCCGGTGACTGGTTCGGAGGCCTTGTCGAAAAAGGCCTGAAGCGCCTCCCGCTCGGGCGCGTACCAGAAACCATAATACACCAGCTCGGCATATTTCGGCGTGAGGCTGTCACGGAGGTGGGCGAGGTCGCGATCCATCGTGAGTGATTCGACCTGCTTGCGGGCATGAAGGAGAATCGTCCCGGCCGGGGTCTCGTAGACACCGCGACTCTTCATCCCGACGAAGCGGTTCTCGACGAGGTCGACGCGTCCGATGCCATGCTTGCCGGCGAGGGCGTTGAGCGAGCGCATGATGTCGGCCGGCTTCATCGCCTCGCCGTTGATCGCCACACAGTCACCCTTCTCGAACTGGAGGGTGAGGTACTCGGGGGCGTCGGGCGCGTCCTGCGGGTCGACCGTGAGCTTGAACATGTCCTTGTTCTCCACCGTCGTGGGGTCAAACCACGGGTCCTCGAGGATGCCTGCCTCGTAGCTGATATGGAGGAGGTTGCGGTCCATCGAGTAGGGCTTCTTCGCCGAAGCCTCGACCGCGATGCCCTGCTCCGTGCAATAGGCGATCATCTCCGTGCGACCCGGGAAGGTCTCGCGAAAGACCGGCATGCGCCAGGGCGAGATGATCTCCAGCTCCGGCGCCAGGGCGCCGTAGGTGAGTTCGAAACGCACCTGGTCGTTGCCCTTCCCGGTTGCCCCGTGGGCGACGGCGTCGGCCCCTTCCTTCTCCGCGATGGCGATCTGCGCCTTGGCGATGAGCGGACGCGCGATCGAGGTGCCGAGCAGATACTGGTTCTCGTAGAGCGCGTTGGCGCGCAGCATCGGG
>JBKHAU010000007.1:0-14694 GCA_046542725.1 Opitutales bacterium | reverse complement strand
CAGACGGCATGGGCACGGGCCGGCGCGGTCCTTCTGCTCATCGGCGCGGTCTTCCTCCTCATCTGGGGGCGCACTCGCTCCTATGCCCGGCGCAACCGGGAACTCAACGAGGCGGTGCGCCTGCGGACCCGCGAGCTGGAGCAAAAGACCGAGCAGATCTCCCGCAGCAAGGAGGCCCTCCACGCGGCCCTCGTGCGCTCCGAGGAACTGGCCCGCGAAGCCCAGGCGGCGGCCGAGGCGAAGAGTCGCTTCCTCGCCAACATGTCGCACGAGATCCGCACGCCAATGAACGGCGTCATCGGGATGAGCTCGCTGCTTGCCGCCTCCAGCCTCAGCCGGGAGCAGCAGGAGTTCGTGCAGACCATTCGCGAGTCCGGTGAAGCGCTCCTTGGCGTGATCAACGACATCCTCGACTTCTCCAAGGCGGAGGCCGGCCGAATTGAGCTCGAGCACCTTCCCTTCGACCTCGGGCAGGTGGTCGAGGACGTGCTCGACCTGCTTGCCCTCCAGGCACACCGCAAGGGGATTGAATTGGTGCCGTCGATTCCACCCGAGGCCTTGCTCCGGCGCCTCGGGGATCCCACCCGCCTGCGCCAGGTGCTCGTCAATCTCGTGGGCAACGCGGTCAAGTTCACCGCGCAGGGCGAAGTGGTCGTGGAAGTGGCGGAAGCCGGCGCCGACCGCTTGGTCTTCGCGGTGCGGGACTCCGGGATCGGTGTGCCCCCCGATCGGGTGGGACAGCTTTTCCAGCCGTTCTCCCAGGTCGATGCCACGACCACGCGGCGCTTCGGCGGGACTGGCCTTGGCCTCGTCATTTGCCGACTCATTGTCGAGCGCATGGGTGGGGAGATCACCTACGAGGACAATCCCGGAGGCGGTTCGATCTTTCGCTTTGAATTGCCCCTGCCGCGCGACCCCGAAGCCGTCGTGATGACGGATGAAGCGGACGCCCTGCGGGGACACCGCTTGCTCATCGTCGATGATCACGAGATCAATCGGCGGATTCTCGCGGAACACGCCTGTGCCTGGGGGATGCACGCGGACACTTCCGCGGATGCGGCGGAAGCGCTGGCCTCCCTCGAGGACCGTCCCCGGCCGGACGTCGCGATCATCGACTACCACATGCCGGGGATGGACGGGCTCGCCCTCGCCGCCCGCCTTCGCAAGATCTGGGGCACGCAGGTCCGGCTGCTTCTCTTTTCCTCCGCCCACGAGGTGGCCCGCGCCCAGGCGTCGGGCCAGGTCGACCTCGTCCTGCGCAAGCCGCTCCATCGGCGGACCCTCTTCGACTCCCTCGTGCAGCTCATCCATCGCCGCGCGTCGCCCGCGGGGGGACCCACGCAGCTCACGAGCATCCGCACCTTCGCCGGCGGGGGCTCCCTTCGCGTATTGGCGGCCGAGGACAACGCCGTCAACCAGCGCCTGACCAAGCTTATCCTGGAAAAGATGGGGATCGGCTGCGATCTCGTGGGCAACGGCCTCGAGGCCCTGCAGGCTGTTCGCCGTCAGACCTACGACCTCGTCCTCATGGACGTGCAGATGCCGGAGATGGATGGTGTCGAAGCGACCCGGCGGATCCGCGCGGACCGCGCCATCGATCCGCAACCCGAGATCATCGCGGTCACCGCCGGGGTCTCGAGCGAGGAGCGTGAGGCCTGCGAGGCGAGCGGGATGGACGGCTTTCTCGCCAAGCCCTTCCGCACGGAGGATGTCGCCCTCCTCTTCGAACAGGTCTGTGCCCGGCTCGAGACCCGCGCCCACAGGGCCTCCCGCCCGGCCTGAACGGCCGCTCCCGGCTCAAGCCGCGGGAGGTGGAGTCCGCCGGGGCCCCCCTCATGGCGGCCGTCAGCGGCCTCCGTCAGCGCCAGCGTGCGCCGCCCCGGGCGCCTCACGGTGGCGCTCCACCGCCTCCTTCTTGAAGAGGCGATAGACGCGGATGAAGAAGAACGGACCGAAGACGACGACGAAGAGGGTGGTGGTGGTGATGCCGCCCAGCACGCCGATGCTGATGGCGTTTTGCGCGCCCGAGCCGGGACCGGAGGCGAAGGCCAGGGGCATGACGCCGAGAATGAAGGTCAGGGAGGTCATGAGGATCGGGCGGAGCCGTTGCTGGGCTGCCTGATAGGCGGCGTCGTAGGCCGTCATGCCCTCCTCGAAGTTGATCTTGGCAAACTCCACGACGAGGATGGCGTTCTTCGCGGCGAGCCCGATCGTGATGAGGAGGCCGACCTGGAAATAGACGTCATTGGCCTGGCCCGTCCCCCAGGTCGCGAGGACCGCGCCAAAGATGCCCAGCGGCACGACGAGCATAATCGCGAGCGGAACGGCCCAGCTCTCATAAAGCGCCGCGAGAATGAAGAAAACCGCGAGAGCGGACACGAAATAGAGCAGGAGGGTGTTGGCGCCGGCCTGTTGTTCTTCGTAGGAAACGCCGGTCCAGGCGACGTCGAGGCCCTCCGGGAGCTGATCGGCGATCCGTTGAACGGCTTCGAGGGCCTCGCCGGAACTGATTCCGGGAATGGTCGCACCCTGGATCTCGCGCGAAGAGGAACCGTTGAAGCGCGTGAGCTGTGGTGGGCTCGTTGTCCAACTGCCGGTCGCGAGTTCGGCGAGTTGCACCATGCTCCCGCCATCGTTGCGCACATACCAGTCCTCGATGTCGGAGGGCAGCATGCGGAAGGGGGCGTCGGCCTGGACGTAGACCCGCTTGATGCGTTCCTGTTCGAGGAAGTCGTTGACGTAGGTGCCGCCGATGGCGGCGCTGAGGGTGCGGTTGATGGCGGCGAGTGGCACGCCGAGGGCGCGCGCTTTCACGCTGTCGATGTCGAGCGTGTACTGCGGGCTGTCGGCCAGACCGTTGAAGCGCACCTGGGTCAGCTCCCGACTCTGGTTGGCCTCCGCGAGAAAACGGTCCGTGGCCTCGGCCAGCGCCTCCTGGCCCAGCCCGGCGCGATCGACCAGTTCGAACTGAAAGCCGCTCACATTGCCGAGGGCCGTGACAGGCGGCGGGACAATCGGAACGATCATCGCATCCCGCACCCGGGACAGACTCTTGGCCGCCTGCTCACTGATCCTGAAGACGCTTTCGTCCGCTTCCCGTTCGCTCCAGTCCTTCATCTTGACGAAGGCGATGCCCACATTCTGCCCGCGCCCGGCAAAGCTGAACCCGGCGGCAGCAAACAGGCCCTCGACCGCCCCGCCGGTTTCCTCGAGGTAGAACTGCTCCACCTCCTTCACCTTTTCGACGGTCTGCTCGAGGGTGGAGCCAGGCGGGCCGGTGAGCAGGGTGGACAAGCGCCCCTGGTCCTCGGCCGGGAGGAACGATGTCGGAAGACGGACGAAAATCAGGACGGTGGCGATAATCAGAACGAGAAAGACGCCGGGGAGGATGAGGCGGTTTTCGAGGAAGCGGTCCATGAGGTTCTTGTGGCCGCGCCGGACCCGCTCGAAAGTCCGGTTGAAGAGTCCGAAAAAGCCGCGTTGCTTCACCGTCTTGCCCGGCTTCAGGAGAATGCCGCAGAGTGTCGGGGAGAGCGTCAGGGCGACGAACAGGGAGATCGCCATGGCGGCCGAGATGGTGATCGCGAATTGACGGTAGATGACCCCGACCGAGCCCCCGAAAAAAGTCATCGGCAGGAAGACGGCCCAGATGACGACGGTGGTTCCGAGCAACGCGCCCGAGATCTCCTTCATCGAGCGCCGCGCCGCTTCCTTTGGCTGGAGGTCGGAATCTTCCTCCAGTTTCCGCTCCACGTTTTCGGTCACGACGATCGCATCGTCGACGAGCATGCCGATCGCGAGCACGAGGGCGAAGAGCGTGAGGACATTGATCGAGTAGTCCAGGGCGAGGAGAAATCCGAAGGTGCCGAGGAGGACGATGGGGATCGTGATGAACGGAATGAAGGTCGCGCGGATCGTCTGCAGGAAGACGAAGATGACGAGGACAACGAGCACAATGGCCAGGCCCAGGGTACCCACGACATTGAGGATCGAGGCCTGGATAAAGGGCGAGACGTCGACTGGGTAGACGATCTCGAGGTTGTCCGGGATGATGGCGCCGAGGTCCGCAACCCGGTCCTTCACGGCCTGGATGGTTTCCAGCGCGTTGGCTTCGGGGGCGAGTTCGATCGCGATGCCCGAGGCCGGCTCCCCATTCCAGCGGCCAATGATGCTGTAGCTCTCCGCCCCGATTTCGATCCGGGCGACGTCATCGAGGGTGACGTGGGATCCGTCCTCGGTCACGGTCAGGAGGATGTCGCCAAATGCCTCCGTCGTCGTGAGGAGGGATTGCGCGGTGATAGTGGCATTGAGCTGTTGCCCCGACACCGCCGGCGCACCGCCGATTTCGCCGCTGGCGAGCTGGATGTTCTGGGCTTCGATGGCCTCGATGACATCCACCGTCGTGAGACGGTAGTTGTTCATGCTTTGCGGATTGAGCCAGATCCGCATGGCGCGTTCGGGACCGAAAGTCTGTATCTGGCCGACCCCGTCGACCCGGCTCAGGGGCTCCTCGAGATTCGAGGTGAGAAAGTCGGAAATGTCATTTCGGTCCATCGACCCGTCCTTCGAATAAAAGCCGACGATGAGGGCGTAGCTGCTACCTGCCTTCTCGATCGGCACTCCCAGTTCCTGGACGATGGATGGCAGCGAGGAGAGCGACTGGGAGACCTTGTTCTGCGTCTGCACCTGCGCGGTGTCTGGGTCGGTGCCGGGTTCGAAGGTGAGGGTGATGGTGGCCTGGCCGGCGGACGAACTCTCCGACTGGATGTAGCGCAGATTGTCGATCCCGGTCAGGTTTTGCTCGATGACCTGCGTGACGGTGTTTTCCAGTGTCTCGGCGGAGGCGCCAGGGTAGGTCGCATTGATCGAGATTCTGGGCGGGGCGATGTTGGGATACTGCTCGATCGGCAGTTGCATGAGCGCGTAAAGGCCAAACCCGGTGATGAAGACGGCGAGGACCGAGGTGAAGATCGGCCGCCTGATGAAGATGCGCGAAAACATCGGTCAGCCCTCTCCCTGGCTGATGTTGGGCGCCTCGATTTTCTCTGGCTCGACGGCAGCGTCGTCCTCGAGTCCCATGGTGCCCTCGACCACGAGGCGATCGCCCGACTGCAGGCCTTCCTCCACGATCCAGTTGTTTTCGAAGGTTCCGGCGGTGCGGATGGTCTGTTGCCGCACCTTGTCCTCGGGACCGATGAGCCAGACCCGTTTGTCGCCCGTCGGCCCGAGGCGCACGCTCTTTTGTGGAATGAGGATCGTCTCGCCCTCTTCCAGATCCTCGATCGAGGCCCGGACGAACATGCCCGGCAGGAGGGCGCGGTCGGGATTGGGGAAAACGGAACGCAGACGAATCGCGCCGGTTTGCCGGTCGACCACCGCATCGGTGGCGTCGAGTCTGCCACGGTGCGGATAGGGGTCGCCGTCGGTCTCGAGGTAGAGGGTCACCTCGAACCGCGCCTCGCCGTCTTCCTCTTGTGCGGCGGTCAGGCGCTGTTGCAGGTCACGCGTCTCGGCGGCCGCCTGCGAAAGATCGACATAGACCGGATCGAGCTGACGCACGGTCGCGAGCGACATTGCCTGTTGCGCGGTGACGAGCGCGCCCTTCGTCACGCCCGTGGGACCGATGAACCCGCTGAGGGGCGAACGCACCTCCGTATAGTCGAGGTTGATCTTCGCCCGCGCGAGTTCCGCCTCTGCCCGACTTGCGGTTGCCTCCGCCTGATCCCGGGCGAAGATCGCATCGTCATACTGCTGCTGGCTGATGGCGTCCGCCTCGATCAGCTCCTCCGAGCGTTCGGCGAGTCGGCGGGCATTGGCCAAGCGTGCCTCCGCGTCCCGCAGGTTTGCTTGGGCGAGTTCGACATCGGCCTGGTAGAGCGCCGGATCGATCTGATACAGCGGCTCGCCCTCCTCCACATAGCTGCCTTCCTCGAAAAGCCTCGCCTCGATGATGCCGCTGACCTGAGGGCGGATTTCAGCCAATTGATAGGCAACCACCCGGCCCGGCAGCCGCTCGATCCGGCTGAGGGCGGTCGGCTGAATTTCAATATAGCCCACTCCGGCCGCCGATGCCGAAGAGTCCGTGCCGGCCCCCCCCTGCGAGGGCTCTTCCTCCGCCCGTGGACCACACCCAGCGAGCGCGAGGACCCCCACCATGCCCATGTAAACAACGTTGAGTCTCCATCTCATGTGGGGAAAGGGTTGCACAGATTTGGCTTCGGTCAAAAGGCGGAGGGCAGATTGCATCTCACCCGAGGGAAGGCAGGAGAGCCTTCCGCGGACCGGGGATCGCCTTTTTTGCCAGGCAGCTGAGCCCGTTCGTCCGCGCTCCGCGCAAGGGACGAAAGGACAATGCTCGCCCGCGGCAGGGCGGTCGCGACCAATGGGAGGGTGCCCTGCGGAGACGACTCCGGGACGGTTCTCGGGCCCGGTCGGCTTCGCTCTTCAGCGCTCGGCGCGGAGCTCTTCCAAGGCCCGGTGCGCACCCCCGGTCTTGTCGATGTCCGACCCAATGACGAGCATGCGCACCCCCTCGGCGATGCGCTGGCGGATGTTGTCGGCGTTCGCAAAACCGACGAAAGGCACGCCCGCGGCATCGCAGGCGGCCTTGACCCGGGCCTCGGCGATCGTCGGATCAAAGTCCGGATTGCCCTGCTGCCCGGACGCGACGGTGAAATCCCCGGGGCCGAAGAAGATCGCGCCGACGCCGGGCACCCGTACGATTTCATCGATGTTCGCCACGCCCTCCGGGTCCTCCACCATGAGGATCACCATGAGGTCGCCGTCAGGATTCAAAGGCCAGGTATCGGCGCGGGCGTAATATTCGTCGAGACTCACGCCCCAGTGATATTTGGCGATCGCCGGGGAAAAACCGCGGGTGCCGAGGGGCTCGCGCCCGGGTGAGCCCTCGGGCCGGACGTAGCGGCAGGCACTGACGACCTTGCGCGCTTCCTCCGCCGTGCGGACAAAGGGCACGACGACGCCATGCGCCCCGAGATCGAGCACCTGCTTGATCATGGCATGCACCGGCTGGGATCCGTCGGCGGGGAGGCGGACAAAAACGGACAGGTTTGGCTGCAGGTTTCCCTTCGCCAGCACCTCCGCGCGTGACACCAGTCCCTGCATAAAACCGCGCAACTCCGTGACGTCGTAGGGATAGTGCTCCATCGCGACGATGAGGAAGTCCAGCATCGGTTCGCGCAGCGACTCCTCGTAGGAAGGATAGCCATTGTATTCGACGAGGCTGCGTGCGTTGGCGGGGCTCCGCGACAGGCTCCAGATGCCCGTCACCGGGTGCCCGCGCTCCAGTTTGTCCACCACCTTGTTCAAGTGCGGATCGCCGGGCGCAGCACAAAGCAAGGTGGCCACGGCGAGAGGGATGCACGTATGCATCAGGACGCGGGGATAGTTTCTGTTCAGGAAAGCCCGTTGCAACATGGTTGCAGGTTGGCCTTTCCCTCCGCGGCGAAAAGCGCTTCCTTGTTGTTCCGTCAATCACCCGCCGAACTCCCGCTGCCGATCCGCTCGCAGCGGGCCTTCTCATCGCCGCTTCCTTGGACCGCAACTCCGGCGGCGTTGCCCCGAAACTGGCGGTGGGAGAGGGATTGCTCGACGCCGCGCGCCCTCGCCATCTGCGCTGCGCTCCGTAGAACTGCGGGTTCTGATCCCTCCCGGAGGGGTTTCGGAGAACGATAAATTGGCGGAGGGAGAGGGATTGCTCGACGCTGCGCGCCATCGCCATCTGCGTTCGCTGCGCTCTCTTCGTCAAACCCCCGAGGCGGGGCTTCTCATCTCCACTCCCTTGACCGCAATTCCGGCGGCGTTGCCTTGAAATTGGCGGAGGGAGAGGGATTCGAACCCCCGGAGCCTTGCGGCTCAACGGTTTTCAAGACCGCCGCATTCGTCCACTCTGCCATCCCTCCGTGGGCTCTGAGCCGACTCGGAAGGGACGCTCGGGAAAGTGGATTTTGAAGTCAAGCGAGGAGGCGGGGCGCCATTCCTGGGAGCGCCGCCATCCGTGGCGGCACCGCGTGTCTTTGGGCCGGCCGGGAAGCCGGCGGTCCCAGGATCACCCGCGTCGGTCGGGCGGGGCGCCCTCGAACCGCTCTGGGCGGGCACTGTTCAACGCGGTGGGGGCGGAGCGCCGATCGCGCCGCGGTAGGAATAGTCGAAGAGGAGGCGCCACTCGACGGCATGGACGTGGCGGCAGGCGCGTTCGAGGTCGCTGTCGGTGCCGGCGGACTCGGTGAAGAGTTCGATGAAGACGCCGGGCTGCCAGCGCTCCCATTCGTTGAAGGGCGACATGCCGGCTTCGGGGCCGGCGGCTTCGAGGAGGGCAGGGTGGATGGGGTGGTCGCCGACTTTTTCAAAGGCACCGATGGCGGCGGCACGGTCGCGCTGGAGGCGATGGGCGATGCCCCTCCAGTAGTGGGCCTCGCGCGAATCGTCGCCATCGAGGTGTTTGAACGCATCGTCCCAGCGGCCGACCCGCAAGTAGACACCTGCGACGCAGGCATCGGCGAGAGCCGGTTCGGCGAGCGCGTGATGCTCAAAGGCTTCTTCGCGCGAGAGGCGCAGGAGCGGGCCGGTTTCAGGGCCGGGCTCACCCGGCCAGGCAAAGGGGCGGCTGAGCAGTTCGTCAAAGACGGGACCGTAGGTTTCGAGCAAAGCGGACATGCCGCAGGCTACGTGGGCGGGACATTTTGTCAAAATCCGGTCGGAGGCGGAGGGGTTTGAGACGGTAAAGGGCGGCAAAACCGGGGCGCGTCGATGCGAAGGCGGGAGACTGTGTTAACTTCCTGGCATGAAGCAGCCATCGCACATTCGACCCGGTTTCAGCGCCATCACCCCTTGGCTCATCGTCGAAGGGGCCCACGAGATGGAGCTTTTTTTGCAACGCGCCTTTCTCGCCGAGGTGGTCGAGCGGTTGGAGCGCTCTGACGGCACGACGGCTCATCTCACCCTGCAGATCGGTGGCGCTTTTCTGGAACTGGCCGAGGCCGAGGAGGAACGCCCACCTCGGCCCGCCACCCTGCACCTTTACCTGCCCGAGGTGGAGGTGGCGTATGAGGCAGCCCTCGACGCGGGGGCGGAACGGCTCTTTGAGCCGAAGGTGGATGAGCGCGGCGAGTACATCGCGGGGATCGTCGACGCGGCGGGCAACCATTGGTACCTCGCGGAATATCGCGGCGAAGTCTCCGAAGCGGAGTGGAAGCGTCGCGAGGCGGGTGAAACCGAGGGTGCCGCCGAGGAGGAGACCCCGCCGGACGCTCCTTCGACCGACGATGTCGCGATGGACGATCGCAAGGACTCCGGGGCGTAGGCACGGGGGCGATGCTTAACGCTTGTCGACCGGGCCGATCCGCGCTCTGGATGCCGGTCGACCATGGCGCATTCCCCCACGACTGCGGCACTCTCGCCCTCTGAAGTGCGGCGCAACTACTGGGCCTTCCTTTTCGAGGGCGGCTTTTTTGTCTTCGGCATTGGCTTCGTCAACGCCCAGACCCTGCTGCCGGCGCTCATCCTCGAGGAGGGTGGACCCAGTTGGGTGGCGGCCTTCATGCCGGGTATCATGATCATCGGGCTCTTTGGCGTCCCGATGCTGCTCTCGGGGTGGATCGATACCTTCACGCGACTCCGGCCCTACGCGCTCCTGACGGGCTTTTTTCAACGCTTCGTGTATCTACCGGTGGGGCTGCTGCTGCTCTTTGGTAGTCTCTCGCCGACGATGATCGTGGTGCTTCTGGCGATCACGCCGCTGCTCTCCGGCATCCTCGGGGGGCTCGGCTTTTCCGCCTGGCAGCGCCTCTACATGAACTCCGTCCCGGCCTCACGCCGGGCTTCCAATCTCGCCTACCGTCTCCTCTTTGGCGGGATTACGGGAATCGTCGCGGGGGTGCTGATCGAGCGCATCCTCACGGAGTATCCCGGGGCGCGGGGGTATGGTTGGCTCCATCTCGCGGCGGCGCTCTGCCTCTTCCTCTCCTGGGCCATGCTCTGGGTGGCAAAGGAACCGCCGATGGCGGCGGTGAGGGAAGCCGCGCCGGCGGACAAGGGCGTACGCGCGGTCCTGCGGCGGTACTACCGCCCCGGCCCCATGCGGCGCTCCCGGCTCTGCTTCGCCGGGGCGCTCTTCTGCATGCACGCTTTCATGCTCATCACGCCGTTTTACGCCATCACCCTGCTGACGCGCTTCGAGCTCCCGAAGAGCTTTCTTGGCATCCTCGCGATGTGGCAGATGGGAGGCCAGGCGGTCGGCAACCTGCTCGCGGCGGGCGTCGGTGACCGCTGGGGCGGCCGCGCGACCTTTGGCTTCGGACTGCTCGCGGTCTGCCTCACCGTGGGAGTGGCGCCTTTTCTCGATTCATTGATGGCCGCCCAGGTCGCCTACGCCGCGTTTGGCATGAGCACGATGCTGCTCATCGTGGGCAAGGACACCCTCCTCATGGAGCTGAGCCCGGACGAGGGACAGTCGAGCTACCTCGCCGCGATGGCCTTGCTCACGATGATTGCGCTGCTCTGTTTCGCGGGCGTGGCGCAGGGCCTGTGGACGCTCGCAGGTGGGTTTCCCGCGCTCGTCGTGGCCGCGGTCATCGTCTCGGTTCTGGGGTTTGTCCTTCTCTCTTACGTGGACGATCCGCGGGGAAAGCGCATCAATCCGCTGCGCGCGGTCCGTCGGGGATTTCTCCGGGCCTTTCGTTGAGAGTTGGGATTGCGCCCCGGTGGCAACGGGCAAGCTTGGGGCCGTATGACGCCCTCCATGCGTGCCGTTTCACTTTGCCTTTTCATGCTGACCACCGCCATGACCGCCGCGACCAGCCCCGCCAACCATCCTTCCATGGAACCGACCGATCCCTTTCGCTGGCTTGAAGAAGTCGAAAGCGAACGCGCCCTCGACTGGGCACGCGCGCAGAATGTCCGCAGCACCAGGCCGATCGAGGCGCACGCCGGGTTTGCGCCGCTGCGCGAGCGCCTCCTCGAGATCTACCAATCCGACGAAAAGATCCCCTACGTGCGCGAAATCGGGGGGCGCCTCTATAACTTCTGGCGCGATGCAAAGCATGTGCGTGGGATCATGCGTCGCACCACGCTCGAGTCCTACCGCACGACCCGCCCGGAGTGGGAGACGGTGCTCGACCTCGACGCGCTGGCCGCCGAGGAGGACGAGAACTGGGTCTGGAAGGGCTGGAGCGTACTCGAGCCGGACGATGACCGCGCGCTCGTGCGGCTTTCACGGGGGGGAGGCGACGCGGTCGTGCTGCGCGAGTTCGACCTCGCGGCAAAGGCCTTCGTCGAGGGTGGCTTTGTCGTGCCCGAGGCGAAGAGCCGGGCCAGCTGGGAGGATCGTGATACGCTTCTCGTGGGGACCGATTTCGGCGCGGGCAGCCTGACGACGAGCGGCTACCCTCGCACCACCCGGCGCTGGAGGCGCGGCGCGCCGCTGGAGGAGGCCGAGGTCGTTTTCGAGGGCGAAACGGACGACGTCAGCGCCGGCGCCTACGCCTATTGGCACAAGGGCGAACGCATCGTCGCCGCCTCCCGCGCGCCGACTTTTTTCACCAGCATCGAGTTTCTTCAGCGCAGCGGCCAGTGGGTGCGCATGGACAAGCCCGATGACGCCGAGATCGCGGTCCACGGCCCGCACACCCTCATCGAGCTGCGCAGCGACTGGGAGACGGGCGGCCGCACCTGGCCGGCCGGCGCGCTCCTTGCGATCGGAACAGAGGCTTTTCTCGCCGGCGACCGGGACTTCGCGCTGCTCTTCGAGCCGGCCCCGCGCAAGTCGCTCAAGGGCTATATCGAGACCGTCTCGGGCTTTGTCCTCAACGAGCTCGTCAATGTGCGCGACGTGCATGTCGTGGTGCGCCCGACAGAGGAGGGTTGGCAACGCGCGCCCCTCGCGCTCCCGGGCTTCGGCTCGGTCGATGTCGGCGCCTTCGACAGCGACACCTCCGACCAGCTTTGGATCACGGTGAACGACTTCCTCACCCCCACCTCGCTCTTCCTCGGCGATCTCGAGGGCGAAGCCGAGTTGCTCAAGCAGTTGCCCGCCTACTTCGAGACAGAGGGCCTGACGATGGCCCAGCATGAGGCCGTCTCGGCCGATGGCACCCGCATCCCGTATTTCATCGTGCATCCGGAGGGCATGCCCCTCGACGGCTCGAATCCCACCCTGCTTTACGGCTACGGCGGCTTCGAGGTGTCCTTGGAAGCCTCCTACAGCGCGACGATCGGGGCGGCATGGCTGGAGAAAGGCGGGGTCTACGTGCGGGCCAACATCCGCGGAGGGGGCGAGTTCGGCCCAGCCTGGCACCAGGCCGCGCTGAAGGAGCACCGTCAGAATTCCTACGACGACTTCATCGCGGTGGCGGAGGATCTCATCGCGCGCGGCATCACGCAACCGGCGCGCCTTGCCTGCAGCGGCGGTTCCAACGGCGGCCTCCTCACCGGCAACATGCTCGTGCAGCGGCCCGACCTCTGGGGCGCGGTCATCTCGGCGGTGCCGCTGCTCGACATGCGCCGTTTCCACCAACTCCTCGCCGGGGCGAGCTGGATGGGCGAATACGGCGACCCCGACGATCCCGCGCAGTGGGCCTGGCTCGAGCGCTATTCGCCCTTCCACCAGGTCAAGCCCACGGTCGACTACCCGCCCGTCCTCTTTACGACCTCGACGCGCGACGACCGCGTCCACCCCGCCCATGCCCGCAAGATGGTCGCCCGCATGCTCGAACAGGGCCACGATCAGGTTTTCTACTACGAGAATATCGAGGGCGGCCACGGCGGCGCCGCCAACCTCCTCCAGAGCGCCTACCTGCAGGCACTGGAATACACCTGGCTGTGGATGCAGCTGATGAATGATGAGTGATCACTGATGAATGATGAATGGGGGATGATGAAGGCTGAAGGATGAGTGGTGAATGAGGGGATGGGCTCGATTCTCATTCATCATTCAGCACTCATCAGTCATCACTCACCCTTCCTCCTTCCTTCGCCTCTTGGTTTTCCGCGTGCAATCGTCCGGCGGGTGCGCACTCTCGCCGCCATGCAAATCGATCTCGATGGCATCAAGGCGCTCATTCCCCACCGTGAGCCGTTTCTCTTCATCGACCGGGTGACCGCGGTCTCGGCCGAGGGTCTCGTGGCGGAGCGGCTGGTGCGGGGCGATGAGCCACAATTTACCGGTCACTATCCGGACAATCCGATCATGCCGGGCGTGCTCCTCTGTGAGGCTACTTTTCAGGCTGCAGCCGTCTACCTCGCGCAGCGCGAGGGCCTGGCGGCGACCGGAGAAGGGGCGGCCACTCCGGTCTTGGCGCGCATGCAGGACGCCCGCTTCAAGCAGATGGTGAAGCCCGGCGACACGATCGAGATCACGGTGACCTACGTGGAGGCGGTCAGTTCCTTCCATTTCCTCAAGGGAGACATCCGCAAGGCGGGCAAGGTCGCCGCCACCGTGAGCTTCGCCCTCGCGATGGTCCAGGAGGGTTGAGCCCAGAGTCTGCTTTCTCCTTGCGGCCGCCCTTCATTCAGCAACCTTGGCGCGATGGATTTTTTGCAGCTGGCGGGAAAGCGCTTTCTCGTGCTCGGCCTCTCCAACCGCAAGAGCGTGGCCTGGGCCATCGGCCAGGCCCTTGAACAGGCCGGGGCCGAGGTGCTCTACAGCGTGCGCCACGAAGCCCGTCGAACAGAGTTGGCGAAGCTTCTGGGCGAGCGTCCCGCGCTGGTCTGTGATGTGGAGGAAACAGGCGCGGCGGCGCGCCTTAGCGAGCAGGTCGCCGCCCACGGTCCGCTCGACGGGTTCGTCCATTCCATCGCCTTCGCGAACTATTCGCAGGGCTTTGTCCCATTTCACGAGACGGCGCGGGAGGACTTTCTGCAGGCCATGCATATCTCGGCCTTTTCCCTCGTTGAGTTGGCCAACGCCCTGAAGGCGCAGCTCACCGCCACCGCTTCGGTCGTCTCGATCGGGATCAGCTCCTACGTGACCGCCGCCAGCTACGGCTACATGTCGCCGATCAAGAGCGCGCTTGAGGGCTGCACGCGCTTTCTTGCCAAGGCGTTCTCCGCCGACAGCGAGGTGCGCTTCAACACTGTCAACGCCGGCCCGCTCAAGACCAAGTCCTCCGCCGGCATTCCCGGCTATCTGCAGAACTACCTCTTTGCGGAAAAGCTCACGCTGCGAAAGCGGGCCCTCACCACGCAGGAAGTCGCCAACACGGCGGTCTTTCTCCTCAGCCCGGCGAGCAGTGGAATCAACGCCCAGGGCATCACGGTCAACGCCGGTATGGACTGGAACTACTTTGTCGAGGACGTCGTGCGCCTCGCCATGCGCCCGGAGTAGGAGAGCGCCGCGCCGATGCGATTTGAACACGTCAGGCTCGTCGCCGCGGGGACCGTGCTCCCGCCCCGCCGTGTGACTTCGGAAGAGATCGAGCAGCGCCTTGCCCCGCTCTACGAGCGACTGCGGCTCCCCCTCGGGCGTCTCGAGCTGATGACCGGGATCCGCGAGCGACGCTTCTGGGACGGCCCGCAAAAACCCTCCGTGGCCAGCGCCGAAGCGGGGCGCAAGGCCCTCGAGGCATGGGGTGGGGACCCGGCCTCGATCGAGCTGCTGGCCCACTGCGGCGTCTGTCGCGACCGGCTCGAGCCCGCCACCGCGGCCGACGTCGTGACCAAGGCGAAGGCCCTGGCACG
>JBKHAU010000477.1:0-2641 GCA_046542725.1 Opitutales bacterium | reverse complement strand
GGTCGTCCCTTAGGCAACAAGACGGTCGAGGAGGGCGCTGTGCCCCAGGGTGCCGACGATGACAGCGAACTCCCGCAGCTCCGTCTCACTGTGGGTCAGGACCGGAGTGCGGCCGGTCACCCGTGCGATGTCCTCCTGCAGGGTCTGGACGACGCGCAGCAGGCCGACCTGGTCGCGCGTGTCGACATAGAGCTTGGCCTGGGCTTGCGTTCCGACGATCGGCAAGGCCGAGGAGTCGTGGTGGTGGAGGACGTAGTTGGGCTCACCCAGGGCGCCGGCGACAGAGGCGACACCGAGACCGCAGAAAACGGCGACAGTGAGCCAAAGGCGCCGGGCTTGGGCGCGAAGGTGGGGAGTCGGGGATGGCTTCATGGAACGGACCGAAAAGTTGAGGCTTTTTCCCCGCGCGGCACGCCGAATCGGTCGAAGTTTGTCCACTCCGGCCTGTTCCATTGGCGTTCGGCTGACGAAAGTGTGCCTCGGACAGCGCATCGAGGAGGCGCCCCATGGGTGCTCTGAACGTACCGTCGGTGGTCGGTGCACGATGCCGCCATGGCCTCACCGGAGGCCTGGTGGCGGACTCCTTGACGTGACGCAAGGGGCTAGCGCGCTGCCGGCGCCGGCAGCTCTCGCGGCCGTGAATCGTACCTCGCGCTTGCTCCCTCCACCGCGTGGCCTGCGCCCCTACCTTCCCAGGTGCCGGCGTTGGATCTGTTCCCACTCCGGGGTCTGGAGAAAGTGGAGGAGGCGACGGTTGAGGGTTTCCTGATCAGGGTAGTCGTCCCGCAGCCCGAGGGCGTAGAAGCCTGGTTCAAAGGTCTGATCGAGGACGATCAGGGCGTCGGGATAGTCCCGCCCGACAAAATAGCGCAGGACCGGCGCATCGTTGACAAAGCCGTCGATGCGGCCGGCGGCGGCCGCCGCGAGCCCGCTCTCGGTGTCGGCAAAGGTTTGGGCCCGAATCCCCTGCTGCGCCAAAAAGGCGGCCGCGGAGGACCCCTCGATGACGCCGACCTGTGCGCGATAGAGGTCATCGAGGCTCTCGATGCGGGGCTGCAGGCTGGAGACGGTGAGGGCCGACGCGATCGCCCCGGTGAATCCCGAGATGACGATGATGGAGGCGAACATCCAGACGAGGCCGACGATCCGTCCCGGCAGCGAGAGCGGCGCCTTGTCGCCGTAGCCGACGGTCGTCATTGTCACCGCGCTCCACCAGAAGCCACTTCCGATGCCCTCGGCCGTCGTGCCGCCAAACTGCTCGGGATTGCGCCGCCGCTCGGCCACCCAGATGACGAGACCGACGCCGAAGAGGACGAGGCCCAGCGCTCCCATTGCCAGGAGGGTCTCGAGCTTGAAAAGCGCACCGAGGATTCCGAGGGCCATGGACTGCCGCTCGGCGGCCGTCGCCACGCTCAACCCGCTGCTGTAGAAGGTGGTCGAAAAGTCCATCCGCTCTTCCCGCCCGGCCGTCGTCACGAGAGCCGCCGCGACGACGTCGATATCCCCGCGCGTGAGCCCCTCCAGCGCCCCGGAAAGGGAAAGCGCCCGTATCTCATAGTCGACCCCCAGATCCTCCGCGAGCGCGGCCCACAGTTCGACCGAAATCCCGGTCCACTCGCCGTCTTCCTCATAGGAGAAGGGTGGGGAGGCGGTCACCCCGACGGTCAGCGGGTCATCGGACTGGGCGGCGAGCAAGCCTGCGGAGAGGCACAGAAGGATCGGAAGAACGAGGCGAGAAAACATGCCGGGAGGATACCGCAGCGGGCGGGAAACTCCAGGATGGAAGGCACTGCGGGTAGGCTGCCGGCCTCGTTTGACGCTCCGCGGGCCTCGCTGTAAGGTTGGGCGTCGCGCCGGTGAGCCCCGCTTGGCGCCCTTCAAACCCGCTTCCAACCGCCCATGACTTCCCGCCGCAATTTCCTCCGCACGACCGCCGCCGGCGCCGCCTCCCTCACCGGCGGCGCTTTCGCCGCAACCCGCGCGTCCGCGGCCACGCCGCCCGCCTCCGCCGTTGCCAAGTCACCCTTCTCGCTCCCGACCAACGATACCGCGGCCACGCCCTATCGCCCCTTGAGCCGTTTCGGAATGGGCGGTGTGGCGATGGGCAACGGCTTTTCGCCCGCCTCCGAGGCCGAGTTGCTCGGCGCCATGACGGCGGCATGGGAGGAGGGCGTGCGCTACTTCGACACTTCACCCTGGTATGGCCTCGGCCTGAGCGAGCGGCGCTTCGGTGTGTTCCTCCAGGGCAAGCCGCGGGCAGAGTTCGCCCTCAGCACGAAGATCGGTCGCATCTTCACCCCGGATGCCTCCCAGGGCGGCAAGCAGGTCAGCATCTGGCACGACGTCCCGCCCTTTGCCTATCACTACGACTACAGCGCGGAGGCGACCCGCCGCTCGGTCGAGGAGAGCCTCCAGCGCCTCGGCCTTGCGCAGCTCGAGATCGCCTTCGTGCACGACCTCTCGCCGGACAACGGCGATCTCGGGGAGGACTGGGTGGAACATTTCGAGGTCGCGCGCAAGGGAGCCTTTCCCGAACTCGAGAAGATGAAGGAGGAAGGCCTCATCAAGGCCTGGGGCATGGGCGTGAACACGCTGCCGCCCGCCCTGCGCTCCTTCGAGGTGGCGAACCCCGACATCCTCC
>JBKHAU010000476.1:0-2643 GCA_046542725.1 Opitutales bacterium | reverse complement strand
CGACAGTTTCATCTTCTCGGGAAATGCGGTGATCTCGGAAGCCTACGCTGCGGGCAACACCGGGGAGGTCTTTATCCAGTTCCTCGACAAGGGATACAGCCCCACGTTTCTGCAGTCGGTGGATCTCACCTCCCTCTCCAGCGATGGCGCCTTCAGCCTTTCGGCGATGATCCCGTCCGACGCGGACCTCAACATCGTCCAGGTCGGCTTTCGCAATTCCGGCATTGAGGGCACGCTCGGGGAAATGACGGTCTCGAACCTCTCCGTGGTCCGCGATGAGGGTCTCGCCGTTATTCCGGAGCCGTCGGCGCTTGGCCTCCTGGTCGGACTCTGCGGGCTGGCGCTGGCCGCACGTCGCCGTCGTTGATTTTGGATTGATAAGTTTGGGCCTGCCTGTCGATTGGGGAGGGTAAGGCGAGCCCCTGGTGCTGAAGAGTGCCAGGGGCTTTTTTTTGTTCATCGTCGATTTCCGGGAGAGGCGAAGATCCCATGGAGCAGTCCGGCAGGACCGGGGACGCCCGTCCAATCTGGGCCGCTGCTCTGGGGGAGGCGTGGGACGCACTGAAGAGTGCCGGAGGCGGTCGCTCCAGATGGGTCGCGCGAAGCGCCTGGGCTGCTTTCGGACTTTGATGAAGAACCTTTTCTTCGTAACCGATAGTCGGTGCCCAACGCTGGACCGTCGGCCGTTGTCGCTCGGGGAAAGGGAAGGCTCTCATGTATTCGAACAGATCGCCTTGGAGGGTGATTCCCCGCGGCGCACCCCCAACTTCGCCGCCGCGAATGGCGGGCCCCGCCGCGCGGCACGGGAGGAGCCGTGGACGGGGGTAACGAGTTGCCGTCAGCGAAGGCGTGTGCTCCGGCGCGCGTTCCCTCCAGCCCTACTCGACGAGGAAGGGAAAGTTCGCGCTCGCGGCCTGCCGATGAGCATTCTCGACGTAGACGAAGAGGCGGTAAGGGCCGGGGGCCGTGGGGGCGCGAAAGTGCAGGCTCGAGGGATGGGCCGTTTCGGTGCGGAGCGCGACCGGTGCGGGCCGCTCTTCGAGGTCACCCCCGATCCCCTTGTGCTGGCTCTCGGGAAGCAGCTCCCAGCGGACATCCATCGCCTCGAGGTCGCCCCGCAGGAGACAAAACTCGGCTTGCAGGCTGGCCCCGGGAGCGACGATCAGGCCCGACTCGGGACCCTGTCCCTCGAGGCGCAGAGGACCGATGGCGGGGGCGCGGTGAGCGGGGAACTGGCCGGTCCAGAGGTATTGCATCACCTCGACGCACTCGAGCGCGGCGTCGTTTTCGAGGAAGAGGTTGAACCACGTCGGGGTGGTCTCCTGCTTCTGGCCCCAGTAGAAGACATAGCTCCCGAGGCAGGCCGGTTCGCGCAGGATACGGGTGTAGCGCAGGCCACGCTGCGCTGCCTTGGCGCTTGTCGTGGGCTCGATCTCGGCGCCCCATGGTGTCTCGTCCGCCTCCCAGGCGCCGTCCGGGCCCCACTCCGCGATGATGTAGGGGCCCTCCCAGCCGGCACGGCGCGCGTCCGCCGCGATCGAATCGATTCCGCGGTAGGTGTTGAAGCCGAGCAAATCGATCGATGGACAGCGCTCCCGGACGAGATCGATCTCGCCGGCAGAGACATGCGGCAGCACCGTCATTACCGGCCGTGCGGTATCCACTTTTTGGATGTAGGCCGCGACCGCTTCGATCGTGTCCCAGACCCGCGGGTCGGTCGAATCGATCGAGACCTCGTTGCCTACGCCCCACATGAGGATCGCGGGATGGTCCTTGAAGCGGTCGACGTCGGCGCGGTGGCGGGCGATCTGGGCGGCGACGGCCTCTTCATCGCCGTAGTCGAATCCGTGCCGTTCGTGCTCGATCCAGATGCCGGCGAGCACGGTGAGGCCGAGCTCATGGGCGCGATCGAGGACCTGCTCGGTCTGATCCGTGCCCCAGGTGCGCACCGAGTTGCCACCCGCCGCGCGGAGGCGCGCGAGGTGGTCCACGCCGCCCGCGCCCCGGATCCAGAACGGTTCGCCGTCGCGGAGAAGACGGTAGCCCTCGGCTGTCTCCTCGATGCGGACAACCGGGATGTGGTCGGCTTGCGGCTTGGCTCCAGGCTCGGCCTGAGCGGGGGAGCTGCCAACGGCGGCGAGCAGGATCATGGGAAGGGTTTGACGGAAGAAGGTCCAAGCGCTGGGGCCGATACTGGATGCCGGCTTCGTGAAGCAGGCGAAGGGCCCATTCGGGGCCGGGGGGGAGGGGATTGCGGCCATGACATCGAAGACGTGGAGAAGGAAACGAAATGGACTCTGCGCGCCGGCATATTCCGCGCGGACCCGGGAAAGGCGGCATGACGGATCGTCATCCCCAAGAGATAAGGGAGGCTCCTGCCGCCTTCGTCAATAAAAACGCATAATAATGCATAAGTGCGCCCTCCTCGAGGATTTTTATCCGGCCACGTCCCCCAACATCGCACCGCCTTTCCGCGTCCGGTCTGGGTTCGTCGAATTGGCCCGTGAGTGCCTCGGGAGACGGTCACGCGGCGGGTGGGAGCGGTCCGGGAGGGCGCTGCCGGGGAGGCGCGCGCCGAGGTCGTGGCCGGCTCTCGATTGCCGGCCCTCCCGGTCTCAGGGCCGAGCGGGGGCTGCGGCTTCG
>JBKHAU010000475.1:0-2644 GCA_046542725.1 Opitutales bacterium | reverse complement strand
CGCGGGGGCCTCGACCGCATAGGGCAGCCGCCCGAAGAGGAGGAAGAGCACGCCCAGCGCGCCGGCCGCCCCCGCCAGTTTGGCGCCGGTGTGCCAGGGGCCGAGGAGGGCGGCCGCCCGTGCCCGCAGCCCGCGCCAGAGACGCACCGGCCAGGCGCGATCCTTCTCCCGGAGGTCCCCGAGACGCGGCCCCACTTGATCGCCGATGACCCGGAGCAGTTCCACCTCAGTATCGGAAAAGGGCTGACCTCCGCGCTCGAGCAACAGGACCCCCGCCGGCGCTGAAACCCGGCGACTCCACAGCGGAAGGGAACAGAGATGCTCCGCGTTCGCGCGCCGGGCATAATGGCCGTGCTCGCGGACGACCGCGCGTCCAGCCTCGGGTGCTGGCCAGCGCAGTTCCTCCTCCTGATCGGCCGTTTCCTCCATCGCCACCTCGAGGTCGCGCACATAGTCGGTACGGGCATCGAACTTGTCCGCCTGGCTCATGCCGCGGAGGCGAATGGCGTCGACATCGGCCCAGCCCAGGCTCACCCGATCGGCCTTGAGCCGCGCCGCGAGTTCGTTGCAGAGCGCGAAGACGGCGGCCGCAAACTTCTCCTCCGCGCCGAGGATCAGTCCCATCTCGAGCGCCGCGCCGAGGAAGCCGAGACGTTCGCGGAGCCGCGCCTGGGCGCGACCACTTTGCCACAGCTCCGGCACCGCACCCAGAAGCGCCGCCAACTCACTGAGAGGAAGGGCTATTTCCGCGCCTTCCCGGAGGGTCAGGACCACCACCGAGGGAGCCGCCTCCTCGCCGGCGAGGGCAAAAACGAGATCGCGCTCATCCCGCGCCAGACCTTCCGCGAGGGCCTGTCCGAGGATCCCCGCGTCCGGCACGGAAGCTCCCCCGGCGGGAAAGGAGGCGAGGAGCCGCCAGCTCTCGATCGGCTCGCCGCCGGTCGGGTCCGCCCGCGTCGTACGGATGCAGAGGCTCGCCTGCGCGCTGCCCGTGAGTTCCACCGTGGCGCGGAGGAAGCGTGACCAGAACTCCATCGGCGAACCCTCGAAACGGCGCAGTTCGGCAAAAGAGCGCGGAGACTCCAGGTCCGAGGGCGGAAGCGGTCGGTCCCTCATGAAGTCCCCCTTTCCGCAGCCGACGGAAACAGGACGGTGGCGCGCAAGCCCGGAAGGATCGCGCCGTCACCGTTGTCCATCGTCACCCGCACGCGCCGCAGGCCACTCGCCCCGTCAACCACCGGCGAGACGAAGTCGACCTCACCTTCCACCTCCAGCGCGCCGCCGGGCGCCTCGATCACGACCGGGACCCGCTGCCCGAGCGCGAGGTCCGGCGTTTCCAACGCGTCCAGCTCGAGCGTGAGGCGCACGCGACGGGCATCGACCAAGCGCAGGACCGGCTGGCGCGGTTCGCAGACCTCTCCCACGCGGGGGAAGATCTCGACCACGACCGCGTCGCGCGGAGCGCGCAGGATCCGGCGGGCGACCTGTTCGCGAGCCAGCTCCAGCTCGAGCCGCTCGATCTCCTCGCGCTGCCCGAGTTGGCGGAACTCCGCCTCGGCGAGCTGAAGCTCGAGACGGGCGGCGTCATACTCCTCCCGGCTGAGCGAGCGCGAACGCTCGTAGAGGTCGCGCGTGCCCTCGAAGGCGGAGCGGAGGATTTCAAGCTTCGTCTCGGCCAGCTCGAGCTCAACCCGGCTCTCCGCCACCAGACCGCGACGGGCCGCGTCGAGCTCTTCCATCGCGCGATCGAGGCGGACGAGCACGGCCCCCTGCTCGACGGCCTCGCCGGCTTCGACCTCGATCGCCTCCACCCGCGCCAGAACGACGGAGGAGAGGACGGCCTCCCACTCCGGCTCGACCAGGCCGGTCGCGGCAGCGCCGGCGGCACCCGTGGGGGAGAAGAGCGGCGCGGCCATCACCCAGAGCACAAGCACGCGTTTCATCGACGCCCTTTGCCTCCTCGCGCCTCCGCCAGCTCGAAGCCGCGCGCCTGCAAATAGGTGCCCTGTTGCACGAGGAGCTGGGCCGTGGCCTGCCGCAGTTCGAGCTGGGCCTGGAGCGCCTCCACCCGCGCGTTGGACAGGTCCTCTTCGACCTCGAGGAGGCGACGGCTCTCGCTCTGGCCGGCAAGCAACCGGTCGTTTTCCGCGCGAAGCACATTCTCCTGCACCGCCACGACCGACTCGAGTGCTTCCACGCGGTCGCGCAGACTCTCCACTCCGGCGACGAGCGCATGGACGCCGTTGCTCAACTCGATCTCAATCGCGGCGAGTCGATCGATCGCCTGGCGCTGCCGAATGCGCGCGGCGGAGAGTTCGTGGCGGGTGCGCTTGCCTCCGAAGACCGGCACGTTGATCTCGACCCCGACATACCATGAGTCGTAGTCCTCGTGAAACGCCCGGTCGTAGGATTGGTCGAAGTCTCCGCCGAGCCCGTTGAGCCCATAGCTCGCCTTGAGATCGAGCTTGGGCCAGCGCTGGTTCTTCGCATAGGCCACGCGGATGCCGGCTTGTTCAAGGCGCTCACGCTGTGCGCGGTAGGCGGGGTGGTCGTGGATCCCGGCAAGAAGCCCCTCCGCCGATTCGGTCACCGGCGCAGTCCCCGCCAGCTGGCGCCAGAGACGACGACGATAGATAGAATGAAG
>JBKHAU010000474.1:0-2652 GCA_046542725.1 Opitutales bacterium | reverse complement strand
GGGCTTCGATCGTGTCGCGGTGGCCGGCGTAGCCATGGATCGCGATGCCCGCGTTGCTCCAGTCGATCTCGTCCCCGATCACAGCGAGGTCCTGCAGGACCGCCGCCCCGCTGCTCAACACGCTGTAGGAGAAAAGCAGGACGGGCGTGTCGGGAGCGTGCCCGCGGATGATGTCGTAGGCCTGCACCTGCATCTGCCGCGCGGCCGTCGGATAGGGCGGCGTCCAGGCGTGCGGCTCGTTCTGGATCTCGTAGATGACGTGCGTCTCGTCCTTATAGCGGGGGGCGTAGAAGTCCCAGAAATCGAGCACGTAATCGAGGTTGAAGCTGCCGTTGTTGCCGCCGTTGCCGATCGTGATGATGAGGTAGAGGCCTTCCTCCCGTGTCATCTGCACGAGCGCGTCGATGTGCTCCGCCGCATACCCGGGCGCCTGGCTGCCGGCCGCCGGGTAATCCGGGTCGAAGACCTCCGCGTAGAGGTGGATGCCATTGCTTCCCAGCGTCTTCACTGCCGCCACCGCCTCCCGCGTCGGCGGGCCGCTCCACTCCGTGCTGGCAAAGGGCCCGCGGATCAGTTCGCCGTTGTCGGCGACGAAGGTCGTGCCCTCGGGGTTGAGCGTGGCCCAGCCGCGGGGAATGGAAACGCCGTCCCCGTCCTGCGCAGGAGCGAGGGAGGGGGCGGCACCAAGCAGGAGGCCGAGGAGGAGGACAACAGGCGAACGGAAGGGGGCGGAGAGGGAGTGCATCGGACAGGGAGGCGTGCCCCGCGGGGGACGCGGGGGGGGTGGTCACAAGAGAAGGGGTGAAAGAGACAACTCAGCGCGGCCGACGCCGCGCCGGCTCACTCGAGGCGGGCGTGCGGACCCACCGTCGCGCCGACGAAGCCGCCGGCCACCGCGGTGGTGAGCATGCGCGCGTCGACGTCGACCGCGACGGGGTGCCAGTTCACCTCGTCGGTGGAGTATTCGAAGGTGCCAAGGGCATCCCTCGCCCGAAACCGCAGGGCGAGCCGATCCAGCTCCGGCAGAGGCATCGCCCCGAGGCTCTCGACCGCGCCGTCCTTCACGCGCTCGAGGCCGAGGGTGAGGCCGTCGTCGCTCCGGCTGACATGGAGGAAATAGTGGAAGCGCCCACTCTGGAAGGCGGCGAGTCCCGCCTCGACACCGCTCTCCCGCGGCGGGCGCAGGGACAGCGCGGCCTCGAACTCATGGTGCTGCACGCGGCGGGCGAGGAAACTGGGATTGCTCCGCCCCGACAGGCGCTCCTCGCGCGGCGTGAGTTCGAGGGTGCCGCCGCGAGCGGTGCGCAGCTTCCACCACGCGTCGGCCGGCGGGGTGCGCAGCATGATCCACGCGGGCGAGAGGGCGCGCTCCGCAAACTCGTCCCGCCAGGTGAAGTTGCCCCGGAGCGGCAGCTCGGTCGAGGGATCCACCGTGGCCCCGCCCGGTGCGTCGAGGATGAGGGGGACGCGCGCGTCCATGGGCAGGATCGTGGGCCAGCCGTCCTCGGTCCATTCCACTGGCATGAGAAAGGTCTCCCGGCCCATCGGCGAGGCATGGCCGTCGTAGGGGCGGATGCCGAGGAAGGTCGCCCACCAGTTGCCGTCCGGCCCGATCTCGAGGTCGGCATGGCCCACGCTCGTGACCGCGCCCTCGACCGTCGGGTCCTTGTGCCGCTGCGTGAGGATCGGGTTCTCCTCCCACGCCTCATAGGGGCCCGTCACCTCGCGGCTGCGAAAAATCACCTGCGAGTGTCCCGGGCCGGTCCCGCCTTCCGCGCAGGAGAGGTAGTACCAGCCGTTGAGCTTGTAGATGTGCGGGCCCTCGATCCAGATCGGCTTGGTCGAAATGTCGACCCCGCCGTTCACGAGGACCTTGCTCTCACCCTTGATCGTCATCGTCTCCATATCCAGTTCGCGGATACGGATGGCGCGGTGTCCGTCGTAGAGGGGCGTGCCCTCCGGATCGTCGTTGTTCACGATCCAGACCCGGCCGTCGTCATCGAAAAAGAGCGACGGATCGATCCCCGTGAAACGCAGGATCTGCGGGTCCGACCACGGCCCCGCCGGGTCCTCCGCCGTGACGAAAAAGTTCCCGTCACTCCCCACCATCGTGCAGATGAGGTAGAAGAGCCCGTCATGGTGCGTGATGGCCGGGGCGAACATGCCCTCCGAGACCCGCAGGCCCTCATAGTGGAGCTGGTCGGGCCGGTCGATCGCGTGGCCCAGAAGACGCCAGTTGACGAGGTCCTTGCTGTGGAAAATCGGCAGCCCTGGAAAATAGGCGAAGGTCGAGTTCGTGAGGTAGTAGTCCTCCCCCACCCGGCAGATCGTCGGGTCGGGATAGAACCCGGTAAGGATCGGGTTGTGGAACTCACCGTCCTCGAGCGGGCGGTCCAAAGTCGCGTCCACCCCCGCGTATTCGAACCATTCGAAGGCAACGGGTTGGCTGGCCCACGCGAAGGCGGGTGCGAGGCCGAGGAGCCAGCCACGGCGCAGAATACGAGCAAGATAGGTCATAAGATTGGGTGGTGGATGAACGGGTCGCAACGCCGGCGGAACCGCTCCTCCGGGAACAATGGAGGCGCTTCCCAACCGGCTGCCGCTGGGGCAGGTGAATAAAAATACTGGTCAAACAAAACTCGGTCGATCCTT
>JBKHAU010000473.1:0-2658 GCA_046542725.1 Opitutales bacterium | reverse complement strand
CGAGCGGACCCGTTACATCGTCGAGCACATGAACAGCGCCGCGGCTGTCTTCGACCGCGACCTTCGCTTCCTCTATGTGAGCCGGCGTTTTCTGGAGGCGTATGGGGTGAAGGAGGAAGCGGTCATTGGCCGGCATCACTACGAGGTCTTCCCCGATCTCCCGGAGGCGTGGCGCCAAATGCATCAGCGCGCCCTCGCCGGCGAAGTGCTCTCGAGCGAGCGCGATCGCTATGAACGGGCTGATGGGAGCGTCGACTGGACTCGCTGGGAGTGCCGGCCCTGGTATGATCACAACGGCCGGGTCGGCGGCATGATTCTCTTCACGGAGGTCATCACCGACCGGGTGCGGGCCGAAAACGAACTGCGGGAAAGCGAGGAGCGCTATCGTGCGCTCTTCGAGAGCAATCACGCCGTCATGCTCCTGATCGATCCCAGGACGCTTGCGGTGGTGGACGCCAACCCGGCGGCGGTGCGCTTCTACGGCTGGGACCGAAAGACACTGCGCGGGATGTCGATCGACGCGATCAATGTCCTCTCCCGTGAAGAGATCGAGGCCGAGATCGCGGCCGCGCGGGTGGATCGTCGCGACCATTTTCTCTTTCGCCACCGGCGGGCGGACGGCTCAACGTGCGACGTCGAGGTCTACACCGGCTCGCTCGAGTTTGGGGGACGGCCGGTGGTGTATTCGATTATTCACGACATCACGGAGCGCCGCATGGCGGAGCGAGCGCTGCGGGAGAGCGAGGAGCGTCAGCGTGCGCTCATCGAAGCGTCTCCCCTCGCCCTTTTTGCGCTCGACCGTGATCGTCGCATCCTCACCTGGAACGCGGCGGCGGAGCGCATCTTTGGATGGCGCGAAGCGGAGGTGGCAGGCAGGCTGCCGCCGATTGTGCCGGCCGGGGAGGAGGAGAGCTTCGACGAGTTGACCCGACGGGTGCTCGAGGGGGGACTCGTGGCACGGGCCGAGGTGATGCGTCAACGGCGTGACGGCAGCCTCCTCGAGGTGAGTTTGTCGGCCGGTCCGGTGCGCGACGCGGCTGGCGCGGTCGTGGGGATCATGACGGTGATCGAGGACATCTCTGCGCGGCGCGAGCTGGAGCGTGAACGGGAGACCCTGCTCCATACGGTGCAGGAAAAGAAGGAGGCAGCGGAAGCGGCAAGTCGCGCGAAGGATGAATTCCTTGGGGTCATGAGCCACGAGATGCGCACTCCATTGAACGCCATTCTCGGCTTTTCGAGTCTGCTCCTCGAAGAGGCAGGCAGCGAGGACGAGCGCGAGGCGCTGGGGGCCATCGTCGAGGCCGGCGAGCAACAGCTCCGCCTCGTCGACGATATCCTCGAGTTTGCGCGACTCGATCGAGGAAGGCTGCGGCCCAAGCCGGTCAGCACGGATTTGGTCTCGCTCTGCGCGGAGGTGGCGCGGCACGGCCGGCCGATGGCCGCGGCCAAGGGCCTTTCCCTTCAGTTCGAGAACGGCTTCGCGGGGTTATCCGCGGTCCCCGCGCAACGGCAGGTGCGGTGCGACGTGGGGATGCTCTCGCGGGCCTTGAAGAATCTTCTCGAGAATGCCTGCAAATACACCCGGACGGGCTCGGTCTGCTTGTGTCTGGCCGAGTTGGACGCCGCCGGGCCGGGGCGCTCGCGTTTTCGCTTCGAAGTAAAGGACACTGGAATCGGCATCGAACCGGACAAAGTGGGACAGATTTTCGAGGCTTTCACCCAGGTGGACAGCTCCTACACGCGGGAGTTTGGCGGCACCGGGCTCGGCCTTGCGATCTGCCGGAATCTCGTCGAGGCGATGGGGGGTGAGCTGGCGGTCGAGAGCCGGCCGGGGGAGGGTTCCTCCTTCTGGTTTGAACTGGAACTCGAGCGGCTTCCCGGCGGGGACGCAGCGACGTCGAAAACGGGCGCGGCCGGACCGCGCCTTCGGCTCTCCCGCCCGCTGGAGGTCCTCATCGTCGATGATCGCCCGAGCAACGCGGAGGTGGTGCAGGCCTTTCTCGTGCGCCTGGGGGCCCGGGGCACGGCGGTGCCGAGCGCAGCCGAGGCCCTCGCCTGCTGCGCGCACCGCCGCTTCGATGTCATCCTGATGGACCTGAGCATGCCAGAGATGGACGGCTTCGAGGCCACCCGCCAGCTTCGCGCCCGGCCGGGTCCGAACCAGCGCACGCCCGTCCTGGCGATGACCGCCGATGCCACCGAGCAGAGCGAGGTGCTCAGTCGTGCCGCGGGGATGGAGGAGCATCTCACCAAGCCCTTTCGTCTCGAGCACCTCTGGGAAGTGCTCGAGGCCTACGCCCGGCGCCACGCCTGAAGGCCAGACCGGGGTTCGCGCTGCAACTCGCGGGGCTTGTGGAACCACGAAGCGCGCGAAGGCCACAAAGGCTTTTCGCCCGCTGAAGGTTGATTGCCAAGCGCCGCCACTAACGGCCGATGACGACCGATGGCCACGACTCACGCGGCGGAGCCCGGGAGCGCCGACGAGGACTGGCGATGACGACCGATGGCCACGACTCACGCGGCTGAGCCCGGGAGCGCCGACGTCCCCGTCGGCACGGAGGCTGAGCAAGCCACCGCGGCGGAGCCCGGGTCGAGCGGAAGCGCGCGGGGCTTGTGGAACCACGAAGCGCGCGAAGGCCACAAAGGCTTTTCGCCCGC
>JBKHAU010000472.1:0-2662 GCA_046542725.1 Opitutales bacterium | reverse complement strand
AGGATACGGCCACCGGATGGCCTGTCGCCGTCTCCATCCCGGGGGAGCGCGAAGATGTGCTCGGGATCTCGTTCTACGTGGGAGTCAACGGGATCGACTTTCTCGTGCGTCTCGCCAACGACTTCTACGGGGAGGACGAGGGGCGCGACGCGATGATGCGTCTGCATTCCTACCACGTGGAATTCGACGAGGGGCGCTACCTCGAGCGTGAGGACCGGCGCCTGCTCGAATCACTCGGGGAGAGGATCGCAGAGCGAGAGGCGTGCAATCCGGTCTTTCGCGCCGCCGCACCAGGCGAGTTGCCCTGGGCCTGCGAGGGGGACGACGCGCGCGCCCTGGTCCGCTTGCTCCGATCCTGTGCCGAGGCGCTCGAATCGGTCGCGGCCGCGCCCGAGCTGATTGATTTCGACTATCTCGGCCTGCCGCGGAAGGAGGACGACGACGTCCTCAAGGGGATGGACGAGGAGATCACGACCGACAAGGTCGTCGATTTCATGCACGCCAACGCGATGGATCTGGATCTCGCGGTCGGCGACGAACTGCACGAGCAGGTGATCGAGGATTTTCCCCTCTGGAACGAGGTGGACGGGTTCAAGGCTTTCCGTCGGCAGCGCTTCGAGGTGCGCGAGCCGCCGCTCCCTCGCATCGAGTTTGAGGCGCATACGGAGGAGACCCTGCGTCGCCTCATGGAGGAGCCCGGTCGCGGCACCTGGGAGATCGGGCGCCGGCTCGGTGTTCCGGTCGGAGAGGCGCACAGCCGCTATCACCACACCGAGATCCTTGCCATCCGCCACCAGACCGACGGGCGCATCCTCGCCGCCGAGGTGGGCAAGGTCTCCCATCGGCCGCGCCTCCTTGCCCGCATGCTCAAGCGCACGATCTTCGAGGAGGACACCCTGCCGGCCAAGCTTCGCGCCGACGACGAGGAGCTGCTCGTCCTCCTCGATGGCTTCGGGCTGGAGTTTGGGGTCGCGATCGAGGGCGACGAGTGCCCTCAGCTCGACCAGCAGCTCGATGAGCTCGTGCAGCGTATGCTGGGCGGCTGAAGACGCGGTGGCCTATCGCGTAGTGAAGCGGTAAATCGTTTGCGAGCGGTAGTTCTCGTCCGGACGCAGCACGATGGAGGGGAACTCCGGGTGGTGGGGCGCGTCCGGAAAGTGCTGGGTCTCGAGGCAGAACCCGGCATGCTTCTCGTAGGGTCGCCCCTGCTTGCCCAGAATCGAACCATCGAGGAAATTGCCGGAGTAAAACTGCATGCCCGGCTCCGTCGTGTAGGTCTCGAGGACCCGTCCCGAGCCGGGCTCATACGCTTCCGCGACTTGTCGGAGAGAGCCATCGTCGCCTTCGAGGACGAAGTTGTGATCATACCCCCCGGCGCGCCGCAACTGGAGATCCTCCTGGGCGATGTCCTGACCGATTGGCTTGGGCGTGGAGAAGTCGAAGGGCGTGCCCGCCACCTCGAGCAGTTCGCCCGTCGGGATGAGGCCTTCGTCCACGGCCGTGATCGCCTTGGCGCGGATCTCGAGTTCATGGTCGAGGACGTGGCCACTGCTCTCGCCCGCAAGGTTGAAATAAGCGTGGTTGGTCATGTTGACCAAGGTGGTCGCATCCGTCACCGCCTGATATTCGATCGACAGTGCACCCTCAGGGGTGAGGCGATAGGTCACGGTCACCTGGAGATTGCCCGGGTAGCCCTCGTCCCCATCGCTGGAGCGGTGGTGGAGAACGAGGAGCGGTTCGTCGCCCCCGGGCTGGTAGTGGCCGACCTTCCAGACGGCCTTGTCGAAGCCTTCCAGTCCGCCGTGGAGGTGGCAGGGGTGCCCGCCCGGCGCGTTGTTGGTGGCGACCGCGTAGGTCGTGTTGTTGAGGTCGAAACGCCCCTTCGCAATGCGGTTGCCGACGCGCCCGATGAGCGCCCCAAAATACGGCGAAACGGTCTCGTAGGGCTCGAGCTCGTGAAATCCGAGGACCACGTCGTCGAAGTGACCCGTGCGGTCCGGGACCCAGATCTGGGTGAGGATGCCGCCGAAGTCCGACACCACGACGGTGAGGCGGTCGGCGATCGTGAGACAGTAGAGGTGCGTCGCCTCCCCCCGGTGTGTCTGACCGAAGGGCTGCGGGGTGGTGAAGGAGGGAACGGAGGACGACATGGCGAACAAGGGCTGGAGATCGATGGCAAAAGCGTCAAAAGGGAGGCACCGAGCGCGGAGCGTCAAGGTCGAGTTGAGCCTACCCGCAAAGGAACCTTCGCGGCTCCTCCTTTTTCCTTGCCGGCGGGGTGATGAATGGCTTCTTTGCACGGTTTTCTGTCATCCATACCCTTTTTCAGCCATGCCACGCGATCACATCATCTTGGAATGCACCGAAGCTCGTGCCGAGGGCAAGCCGGTCTCCCGCTACATGTCCACCCGCGACAAGAAAAAGCAACAGGGCCGCATCGAGAAGAAAAAGTATAACCCGCATCTGCGCCGGCATACTTTGCACAAGGAGATCAAGTAGTCTCCCGGGGCGCTGAGCGGTCCCCTCCACTCTGTTTCCCTCATAAGCTTTCTGCTCCTGCCGTTCGCGCGCCTGCACGAATGGCTTTTTTTTGTGGTTCACCGTCGCTTTCCGGGGGAGGCGAAGATCCCACGGAGCAGTCCGGCAGGACCGCGGACGCCCG
>JBKHAU010000471.1:0-2664 GCA_046542725.1 Opitutales bacterium | reverse complement strand
GCGCACTTTCTCGCCGGAGCGGTTCAGGGAGCGAATGCCTCGAAGATGAATCGCGGGCGGAGGAAAAGCGCATCGCCTGCTTCGGCCGGGCGAGCGGCATACCAGAGGATCTGATGGCCTTCGCCGAGATAGGCCCCCTCCGCGACCTGCATCCAGTCGAGCAGGGTGCCCGGGGCGTTTTCTTCGAGGATCAGGCGCACCCGCGGATCGGCGCGATAGGTTTGGGCCAACTCGATTTCGGCGGTGTAGGGCACGACGGCGGGCGAAATCCGGCGCTCAAAGACCTCGGCGTCGGCCTGCGTTGGATCCGTCCCAAGGGCAAACTCGGCGAAGTTTGGCACCCCGTCGAGGTCGCTGTCGTCTTCCGGACCGGCGCCGGTCCCGCCAAAGTGCTCCAGCAGCCAGCGATCGAGGGCCGGGGCGAGGATCTCGACGGCAGCGTTGCCGGCGGAGGATGAGACCGGCGTGCCGGAGGAGGACACAAGTTCGAGTTCGAGCGTCTCGCTCATGCCCGCGATGTGGTCGACCCGCGGCTGGATCGTGCCCAGGACCCACTGCCCGAGGAGGCCGGCGGGCAGGGTCGCCTCGAGGGTGAGCCCGGAGAGGTCGAAGTCTTCGCCGGCCGCAGCGGTGCTGGAGGGGGCAACGGCGATCTCGATCTCGGCCGCGCTCTGGGCCCCGCCGGCGCGTTCCACCGCGACCAGAATAGCCGGTCCGGCGGCGCTCCCCAACTCCTGCGCGTCAACCGTCGAGCGCGAGAGCAGAAGCCGCAGTTCACCCTCCGTGGAGTGCTCTCCGGTAAAGCGTGCCGAGACGATCTGCCCATCGGGATAGGCGAGGTAGGTGCGTCCGTCGTGCACCGTCGCTCCGGTGGGCGAAAAGAGACCGGCCGGCAACTCCAGGGCGGGCAGGCGTTCGGCGGCCGTTCCGTCGTCCACGACGGCGGCGAAGAGCTGCTGCGCGCTGCGCACATAGGCTGTATCCTCACTCACAAACGTGCCAAGAAGCTCTCCGATATTCGGATTGAGGGCGCTCCAGGTGGCGAAGTCGTCAGTCGTGGTAAGGACAGATCCATCGCGCGAAGCATGGTAGCGGCCATCCACGTGGACGACTTTGCCCATGCGCCGGGTGTCGCTGCCCCCGGTGTGCACGGTCCAACTCACGCCATCCGCCGAGCTCGCCACCGGCATGTCCACGCTGGAGGAGAAGAAGAGGCCGTTGGCATGGCTGATACGGCCCTCGGCGAGGTTGTTCGCGTCGTAGCCGAGCATCTGGCGCGTCTGCACCCAGTTTACCAGATCGGTCGAGCGGTAGACGCCAAGTGCGCCCGAGACGAGATAGGCCGATCCATCCGTGGCGACGGAGTTGAGTCGCTGGGCTCCGTTCAACCCGCTGACACCGGCTTCCTGCCACTGCGTGCCGTCGGACGAAAGAAGAATCAGACGGTCCCCCCCGACGACGACAAACTGTTGCCCGTCCCAGACGATGTCGCGCAGTTGGCGCATGTCGGTGATGGAAGCGGGAGTGACATCGGTCCACGTGGCGCCGTCATCCTGGCTGACCGAGAGCCTCCGGCCCGCTGCGACAAGGGTGTCGACGCCGTCTCCGGCAATGGCCGAAAAGATCGCGGAGGAGCGGAGGGGAGCGGAGGCCAGCTCCCAGTCGACGAGATTGGTACTGCGGTAGAGTTGGGTGTTATCGAGCGAGACGGCGGCCCAGCCCGTCGTCGTGGAGACGATACGGCTCGGATCGACGGGGGCCGAGACCGGCACCTCGCTGCCCCAGGCGAGCGCATCTTGAGAGGTTGCAATCGTCGCCGGCTGGGTCCCGCTGCCCTGGGGCGAGAGGCTGAAATACAGCCCGAACCGATGCTCGAGGCGGGAGCGCGTCAGTCCCCCCGCGAGAGGAGTTGTCGTCCACTCCACGCCATCCTCCGAGCGGAGGAGGAGATGGCGACGGTTGGCCCCGGCGAGGCCCTCCTGCAACTCGACGACGAAGCCCGCCTCGTCCACCGTGCTGACGAAGTCGACTCCCCGCCCGGAGCGGCTGACATAGCTGCGCTCCCATGGGCCCGCGAGGTTCCCTGCCGTCCAGATCGCGCCGCGCCGAGTGAGCGCAATCCAGCGCCCGCTCGTCGCATGATGATGGATCCGCAAGACCTGATCCATCGGGGGCAGACGGGGCGTCTGCCAGTTCTCCCCGTCGAAGGAATAGAAAACGTGATGCCGCACGGTCGCCCCCACGATTGCCCCGGCGCTTGGAATCGACTCGAAATAGGTCACGGTCTCCGCCTCGACCGGGAGGGTGAAACGCTCAACGGCGCCACCCCCGAGCGGTGCCCGCGTCACCTCGCCGGCCCCCGCGCCATACCAGGCACCGGCATGCACGATAAAGCGATCGACCGGGGTCCGCTCGCTCACCGGCAGGGGGCGCCAGCTCTGGTCATCTTCGAGCACGGCATACCCGGTCCCGAGAAGACGCGCCACGAGCGTGTCACCCTCCGCCGCGAGGCCGGCGAAGCTCTGTTCCACTCCGGCGGCGGCGAGATCGATGCGGGCGGCGGTGGGATAGTGGCCGTAGGTCCAGCTCTGGGCCGGAGCGGAAACTGCACCGAGAAGAGCGAGGAAGAGCAGCGAGAACGCGCGCACACTGCCCAGTTCAGCG
>JBKHAU010000470.1:0-2668 GCA_046542725.1 Opitutales bacterium | reverse complement strand
AACGGGGCGGCGGCCCGCCATGTGCATCGTGGAGACCTCGTCATCATCGCGAACTACGCCGTCTATACCGAAGAGGAAGCGGCCCGCCATGAGCCGCGGTTGATCTTCGTCGACGAGCAAAACCGGCCGAAGGCCAAGCCCGCGGGCGCGGCCCTGCGCGCTTAGGCGGCGCGGGCCGCGGTGTGTTCACACGGGCTCACCGGACTTCATCCCGAGGGAGGACCCGCCTGCGCGGCGGGGGCCTCGTCCATATCTGATGTCGGCATCCTCAGTCGGCAGCCTGACGGGGATGTCGGCGCATCCAGACCCACCCGTCGGACAATAGGGCAAAATGGAGTGGAGACAAACGGGGTCTGAGCGCCCGCCGGCATCACCGTGGGAGAATCTCTCCTGACAATCGCTAAACTCGGATTGTCGTGGGCTCGCCGGAGACGCGTTGAACCCAGATAGCGGAACAGATCCTGACTTTCCTCGTAGCCGACGGCCCCAATCACGAAGCTTGGGTCGAACTCGTAAAGAAAACGATCGAGATCGTTCGTCGGTGGGCGTCCCACGCCCTGCGGCGTCCGCCTCGCGCGGGTAACCGGCGCGCGTCACCGGCGTATTCTATCCCTGTTCCCGCGGGTCAGGAGGGATCACCCGGGGAAGGCGGATCCAGAAGCGGGCACCTTTGCCCGGCTCGCTCTCACACCCGATCGCACCCGCGTGGGCGTCGACGATCATTTTTGCGATGAAAAGGCCCAGTCCGGTGGAGGACTCGCCGCCCGTGGGCTGTGCGCTGAGACGGGCGAAGCGGCCGAAGAGCCGAGCGCGCTCCTCCGGGCGGATTCCCGGTCCCTCGTCCTGCACCGAGAAGTAAAGCCCGCCGGCCTCCGCCTCCTCGAGAAGGGCGACCTTCACGGTGGAGCCGGGAGGGGAGTACTTCACCGCATTGGAGAGGAGATTCTCGAGCGCCTCGCGGAGTCGGCCACCGCGGCACGAGGCGCGCAGTCCGGGGGCGATGTCGGCCTGCAGGTCGATCTCTTTGCGCGCGGCGGCGAGTGCAGTGAGCTTGAGCACGTCGTGTAATTCTGCGCTCAGATCGATTTCCGTCTCGTTTTCGTCCAGAAGGGGCTGGCTGAGGCGCTCAGCATGCAGCAGTTCCTCGATGAGGGAGGACATGTGGGCGGCCGCGTCGCGGATGGTCTCGAGCATGCGCCGCTCCTCCTCGGCGCGCTGGCGGACGTCGTCCGGGTCCTTCGCCTCCTCGGTCCGCAGAAGGGCAAACTCGGCCAGCCCGCGGATCGCGGTGAGGGGGTTTTTGAGGTCATGGGAGGCGATCGTGAGCATCTCGCTTTTCGACCGGGTGGCGGCTTCGGCGCGCTCCTTGGCCTCGAGGATCTTGCGCTCCGCGGCTTGGCGTTGAGCGATCTCTTCGAGCATCTCGAGGCGCATGCGGCGGGTGAGGTGGGCAATGACAAGGCTGGCGATGAAGGCGACGAGAAGGGCACTGCCACCGGCCGTGCGGATGTGTCCCACCCGGGCGCGATAATCCGAGATGTCGTAGTCCACCCCGGCGTAGCCAACATAACTCCCCCTCGCATCGAAGAGCGGGGCCTGCGCCGAGATGAACTCCCCGAAGTCATCGACGTAGGGCAATTCGTAGACATAGGCTTCTCCGCGCAACATGGCGGGATGGGCGGGGGACACGTCATAGGGCTTCTCATAGGCCTCCATGATGCGTGAAACAATGAGGTCCCCACGCATGGCCCGCACCCTCTCGTCGTAGGCCGTGTCGAGGATGAAGTACTCCCGCCCGTCCTCGAGCACGCGCATGGTGTAGACATAGTGGATCTCCGGGATCTGCAGATGGAAGCGAACGAGCGGCCTCAGGGCCCGGAGATGCTCCGGGCTCCCCATCTGCGCCGGGTCGGTGAGGCGCTCGTGCAGTTCGACATCCACGAGGTGCGCCATCGACTGGGCGAGATGGAGGACATCGCGCCGCACCCCCTCTTTCTGGTGTTCGACGGCGTGCGAATAGAAAATGGCGAGGGCGGAGGTAGTACCGCCGAAGACGATTGCCCACATCGCCCAGAAGAGGGCACAAGGAGACAAGCGATGGAGAAGACGCGACGTCGCTTTGATCATGGCGAACAGAAACCGAGAGCAGCGAGTGGGGGTCTAACGGTGCTCCCTCGCATGGCCAGCGGAAAGTCCCCCAGACAGTGAAAAAGGCGTCTCCGCCGGAAAAGAGGTTTGACCGCCTGCGCGCGAAAGGGCCATGGTTGCCGTTTTGGAAAAATCAACCCCCTGCAAGATTCTCTATGGCCGTTGAAATCAAGATCCGCAAAGGCGAACCGATGGAGCGCGCGCTTCGTCGTCTGAAGAAGAAGCTCGACCGCGAAGGCGTCATCCGTGACGTGCGGGCGAAGCGCTACTTCGAGAAGCCTTGCGAGACCAAGCGCCGCAAGAAGAAGGTCCAGGCCTTCTCCGCCATGCTGCGCGCTCGCTACGAGAATCGCTAGGCGTTCCCGTGTGCGGGCCTCCGTCCCGCCGTTTCCTCCCGACCCTGTTCACGGCCGAACGGGGTCGTTTTGTGTTTGCCGGTCGGGGGGTGGCGATCCTTCGTGAGGATCGCCTGCCCGGATTGGAGGCCGTCCCATTTTCATGAAGTTGTCGCTCTCAACCT
>JBKHAU010000469.1:0-2670 GCA_046542725.1 Opitutales bacterium | reverse complement strand
GTCGTCGGCACCCCCCCGGACGAACTCCACACCACCCATATCGCCGGCCACCGCCTCGCCCGCGCCGGCGGTGATTCCTTTTTCGCCCAGATCACGGTGACCGGCTTTTTCCATGCCGACCCGCACCCGGGCAACCTGCTGGTGACCGACAATGGGCGCCTCTGCTTCCTCGATTGGGGGCTGGCCGGACAGCTCACGCGGGCGATGCGCTTCTTCCTCGTCGACCTCTTTTCCGCCTGCCAGGAGGGCAACGCCGAGCGGGTCAGCCGCATCGCCATCCAGATGGGCGCGAGCACCCGCCGCATCGACCGCGTGATGCTCGAGAAGGCCGTCACCGCCCTCCTCTTTCGCCACGCCGACAACCTCAAGGAAATGCGGCGGCTCGGTCACCTCATCTTCGACCTCATCTGGGTCTTCGGGGCCAACGGCATCCATGTCGCGCGCGACTACACGCTGCTCGCGCGGGCCATCATCAGCATCGAAGAGTCGGCCCTCAAGCTGGACCCCGAGTTCAACCTCGCCGAAGTCGGCAAGCCCTTTGTCCGCCAGATCAGCTGGGAGCGCTGGAATCCGATCACGAACGCGCGCCACGTCATGGCCACCGCCCGCGAGCGCCTCGCCACCCTCGCCGAGCTCCCCACCGATCTGCAGCGCCTCCTTCATCGTATCGAGGACGAGGACATCCAGGTGCAACTCGAGCACCAGAACCTCGAGCGCGCGACCGACGGCATCAACCACGCCTTCTCCCGCCTCGCTCTCGCCATCATCATCGGTTCGCTCTTCATCGGCAGCTCGCTCGTCATCACTACCGGCGTGCAACCCTACCTCTGGGGCTATCCCGCGATCGGTCTTCTCGGCTACCTCCTCAGCGGCATGATCGGCCTGAAGTTCGTCTGGGACCTCTTCCGCGCGGGCAACTACAAGAAACGCACCCCCAAGGGTCAGAAGAAGCCCCGCTGAGCGCGCCTCTCCGCGGCTTCCTCGCCTCCCGCCGGAGCCCTCTGCGCACGGCCTCAGGCGTGTTTCGAACGCGTCCGCTGAATCTGTTCGCGCAGGTAGGCGCGCGCCGCCTCGAGTTGGCGGTCGACCTCGGCGGGAGCAAATTCAAAATGTTCCTCGAAGGCCTCGGGTGACATGATCGGCGCATGGCGCTCCTGCAGGGCGAGACGGAAAGCTTCCTCCGCCGTCAACTCCACCACCTCGTCGGGCTCGACCCCGTTCTCATGGATCGAGCGGCCGCTGGGCAAATAGTAGAGTGCGGTCGTCTGCCGCAGTCCCGCGCCCCCGCGAAAGGCATAAATGCTCTGCACGCTGCCCTTCCCGTATGAAGTCTCCCCCACGAGGTAGGCCTTGCCCGCATCCTGCAGCGCACCGGCCACAATCTCTGCGCCACTTGCACTCTGCTCGTTGATAAGGATGGCAATGGGATAGCCGCGCAGGCGCGCGGGCGTCTCGGAGCGATACTCACGACGCTCGAACACCTCCCGTCCCTCGGTGTAAACGATCAGCTCGTTGCGTGCGAAAAACTCCTCCGCGACCTCCTTGGAGACCCTCAGGAGACCCCCCGGGTTGTTCCGCAGATCGATCAGCAGCGCTTCCATGCCGTCGCCTTCGAGCCGGTCGAGGCTGGCGCGGAATTCCTCCGCCGTGCGCTCGCCGAACTGGGTCAGGCGCAGATACCCGATGCCGTCCTCACTCAGCTCCACCTTATCGATCGAGGCCAGGTTGACCACCCGGCGGGTCAACTCAAAGTCCAGTTCACTCGCCGTCGTCGGACGGTAGACTCGCAGCCGCGCGATCTCGCCGGCCCGCCCGCGCAAAAGATTGGAGACCTCCATCACACTGGACTCGGTCACGTCCTCGCCCCGCACCTCCACGATCTGGTCCCCCGCCACGATGCCCGCCTCCGCAGCCGGCCCGCCGGGAAAGGTATGGATCACCGTGACGCGCTCGCCAAAGCGCTCGATTTGCACCCCGATGCCGACGAATGCCTGTGTCGTGATCTCCTCGAAGTGCGCGAAGTCATCCTCCGGCATGTAGCGTGAATGGGCGTCGAGCGACTCCATGATGCCGTCGATCGCGGCCGTCGCAAGGCGGTCGTAGTCCGCCCGATCCGGGTCCACATACTCCTCGTGGATCACCTTCATGACCGCCGCCACCCGACTCTGCGCGCGCTGCAGCGGCCTCGTCCACAAATAGTAAAAGGTGCCCGCCGCGACCACGATGATGAGCAACGGCGTCAATGCGCGCTTGAACATGATGGAGGACGAAAGAACACTCCCGCCCCCCTTGCAAACGCCAAGCGCAGATCAACCCGGCGGCCCCACCTCCGTCCTCGAGTGGCTCCGTGCCCGCCATGGGGAGGGAGCCACCGTGTCCCTCGAAACCTTTGTCGAGGCCGCTCTCTACGCCCCGCGGGTGGGCTACTACCGGCGGGCCCGGGAGCGGGTCGGCTACCGCGCGCAGAGCGACTTCTACACCGCCGAGAGCCTCGGGGGCGTTTTTGCCGAACTCGTCGTCGCGGCAGTCGAGGCGCTCCTCCCCGCTCCGGCCGCCGGTTATTCATTCATCGAACTGGGGGCTGAGGCCGGGGGCGGCCTCTTGGCGGGCGTGGAGCACCCGTTCCGCGCCGTCGCCACGGCCGGAGTGGGCACCCCCTGGCCCGCCCTC
>JBKHAU010000468.1:0-2670 GCA_046542725.1 Opitutales bacterium | reverse complement strand
CGAGGAGCGTCACGCCGTCTTCCGCCGCACGCTCGAGGAAAGTGGACAAAGCAAGGGCGGGGAGCGGCGGCATCGTCCGCGCCGGCGGGATGCCGCGTGTATTGGCTTCTTTGAGACGCTTGTAGAAGTTGGGTTCGCGGTCGAGGGCGGCGCAGAGTGTACGCACGAAGTCCTCGGCATCGCGGTGTTGGAGAAGAGGATTGTGGGCGCGCTCGAAGCCGATCGAAGTGACGTCCCGCGGGCCGATGTCGGGGCCGCAGGACGAGCCTGCGCCGTGACCCGGGTAAACGATGACACCGTCACCCAGGGGAAGCAGGACCTCGTGCAGGGAGCGATGGAGCATGTGGGCCAGTTCCTCCCCCGACAGTCCGGCGGCGAGATCGGGGCGCCCGACCGATTCGGCGAAGAGGAGATCTCCGGTAAAGACCGCCCAGATCGGGGCGTCGGCGGTTTCGCGCAGGCAGAAGGCGAGGTGCTCCGGCGAATGCCCCGGCACGTGCCGGGCGACGAGCTGCCCGTCGCCCACCGTGATCGTAGCCTTGTCCTCCAGACGGGTAAACCCGTCGTGGGCGTCCTCACCCGCCGGGCCGCCAAGCCAGGGACAGCCATAGGTCGCTTGGAGGGAGGCGGCGCCAGAGGCAAAGTCAGCGTGGAGATGAGTCTCGAGCACTGCCTTCAGGGTCCATTGGCGCTCGGCAAGAAAGGACTCGTAGGCGTCGATATCGCGTCGGGGATCGATGATCACCGCGGCACCTGCGCCAGGGTCGGCGACGAGGTAGGAAAGCTGGGCGAGGCCTTCGGCCTTGAATGTGTGGATCTCCATGCAAACGGGTGCGCATCTCGCATGCCGAGGTGGCGGGGCGGGGCGCGGTGCGGGCTGCGGCGCGGCGGGACGGCGTCCTGCCGCTCAAGAAGCAATGGCGTCGCCGGCCGCATCGGGCGGTTTGCAGTCCTGGGCCGGGAGGGAGAAGGCTGCCCTCCGCGATTGCCTGTCTTCTTCCCGGACTGCAGCATCCCCGCCATGTTGCCTCGATCCTTCATTCTTGTCTCGGCCGTTTTTATCGCGAGCCTGCCGGCCATGGCCCAGAAGCAATTCTCCGCGCTCGTCGTCGCGCTCCCGAGCGAATACCATTTCGAGTACATTTCAGTGGCGCGGGAATCCTTTCGTCGCCTCGCCGAGGTGCATCACTTCGAACTCGAGTTCACTTCGGTTGCCTGGCCTGTGGAAGGCGATCTCTCAGGCTACGACGCGATCGTCTTTCTCAACACCAACGCGGGGCTGCTGAACGAGGACGAGCGGGCGAACTTCCAGCGCTACATCCGCTCCGGAAAGGGCTTTGTGGCGGTGCACTGGGCGATCGGCCGGCGCGAGGAGTGGGAATGGTATGCCGACCTTGTCGGGCGCAGCTTCACGATCCACCCGATCATCCAGTCGGGCGTGGCGCAGGTGGAGGACGGTTCCCATCCAGCCACCCTCTCGTTGCCGGAGCGTTTTGTCTGGACGGACGAGTGGTATGAGGTCGCGCCGGCGGAGCATTCGGGGTTGCACACCCTTCTTTCGGTCGACGAGTCGACCTACGACCCGACCTGGATTTGGCCGGGGCAGGAAGCACACGGCATGGGCGCCGACCACCCCGTCTCTTGGTGCCACGAATTCGAGGGCAGCCGGGTCTTCGTGACCACCCTCGGTCACCTTCCGGCGGTCTACGCCGAGCCCCGCTTTCTCGATCACCTCTACGGTGCGCTCTATTGGGCGGCGACGGGGCGGGGCTGGGATCGGGGCGAAGAGGTCGGAGAGGCCGACAGCGGTTCGCCGGTGCCCTGATCGCGCATCACCGGCAAAGCCCTGGGACGAGGAGCGACGCCTCCGTCGAGGCGCCTTCCGAGCCCGCTGAGAGAGACGACGTAGATGGCTTGGCCCTGATAGGTCCGGCGCTCCCAGCTGGTGGGAACATCGGTGCCGGCCGGCAGGCTGGCGGCGGGGATGGCGAGCGTCGTGGCAGGCTGGCGGGCTTCGAGTTCGGCGAGACGGGCTTCGAGGAGAGCCATGCGGGCCTCGAGCGCACTCACCGCAGGCATGCCGAGTTCGAGCGAGACCGAACCGCGGGCCGGCTTGTCGGAAAACAGGTCGGCGGCGTGGGCGCCGGCTAGGCCGACCGTGACGAAGAGGAGAAGGCTGAGCGATTTGATCGCGACCATTCCTAAGCGCTGGGCCGGCGAGGGAAAAGGCTCACCTTCCCAGAAAAAGAGACGGGATTGGACCTTGTCCCTCACCGCCGTCGGCGGCGGGTGGTCCTCTTCTTCGGTTTTTCTTCCTCGCTCAGGTGGTAGGAGACGACCTCGTTCTCGATCGAGATGAGATTCCGGCTCAGGAGGGCATCGACGATCTTGTCCACTTCCTCGTCGCGAAGGGTGTTCATGAAGAGCGAGGCAATGGAATTGCGAAGGGTTTTGCGGCGGCGGGGACGCGAGTTGCCGCGGTTTTTGAGCGATTCCACGACGGTTTCCACCTGATCAGCGCGCGACGTTTGGGAGCGGCCGTCGTGGATGTTGATCTCGGCGGCCTGGGTGATGCGCTGCGCGAGGATCTCCTGTGAGCGAAGGTGGCGCACGAGTGGGTCGAAGCCCTTGTCGCGGGAGACGATGTGAAAGGAGGCCCGCGGATCGCGC
>JBKHAU010000467.1:0-2671 GCA_046542725.1 Opitutales bacterium | reverse complement strand
CGCTGCTCGCGCCGCAGTCCTGCCTCTTCACGACGCCGGAAGATGTCTCCTTCGGCCCGTGGGTGCGCATCACCGAGGCGCGTGTCCACACGCCTTGGCTGGGGGCGGAGGGGACCGACTTCGAGGTCGAGGGCAGCCTCTTCCTGAGTCTCGACCGTGCCTATGGGCGGCTGCGCAGCTCGCGGGTGCGGATCGCGGTGCCGGCGACGACGGACGTGCCGGCCGAATTTCGCAACCTCGAGCTGCTCGAGATCACGCCGGGCTCGTGGGACTTCGACATCTCGAGTGCCGGCCTGTTCCGCCTCTCGACGCTCACGCCGGGCCTGCAGGTCCTCGACCGCTCGGCCCGTCCGCCGGAGGCACTGGACGTCGAGTTGCTCCTCACCGCCGACGAGCTGCGCGCCGGAATCTCCCTGCGCACGCGCGACGACCTGCCGCTCGTGCCCGGGGTGCTCGCGCTGGGACCGGGCGGCCTGGCGGTCGAGACCGGCCTCGACGGGAGCGGAGCGAGCCTCTTCTTCTCGCTCGATGGCAGCCTGCGCGCGCTGGCCGATCCCGGGATGAGTAGCGGATGGATGATCAGCCAGCCCTTCGAGTTCACCTTCGATACGGGCAACGGCTTTGGGGCCCTCGAGTTCGCTTCCGACCGGCTGATCGGCGATCTCGGGGTGCTCGCGTTTCATGCCCGCGGCGGGTCCAACGCCACCTCCCTGCGCCCGCGCTACGCGGGTGGTGTCTTCAGCCTCGAGCTGGAGAATCTGCTCGTGGCCTTTTTCGGCAGTCCCGAACGCCTCGTCGTCGGGGCCTCGATCGGGAGCGATGGCCGTCTCGATCTTTCCGCCGACCTGCCGGTGGAAGGGATTACGGCGCCTCCGGTGCGGCTGGTGCCGTCGACGAGCGACCGGGCGGCGACCGTGAGTGCCAACCCCATCGGCGGTGCCCTCGAGGTCAGCTTCCCGGCGCTCGACCTCAACAGCACCGATGGACTTTGGCCGAGCGGCGAGATCGAGGTCGCCGCCTTCAGCTTCGACTCGGAGGCGTTCGATCTGCGCCTGCCCCTGCCGAGCCTGAGCTTCGATGGCTTTGCCCTGGAGGGGCGCGACGGGACTGACTCGGACAACTACGTCGAGTTTCGCCGGTCCAACAGCGGCAACGCCCTGCGGCTGCGCAGCCGCCAGGAGCTGATTCTTGGCCGCATGCAATTCCGCTTCGACGTCGATGAGAAAACCCTCCTGGGCTTCCTCTCCGGCGAACTCGGCCTCGAAGGCCCGCCGCCGCTGAATCTGGTCAGCGACCGCGTCTCGATGGAATACGACGGCAGCGAGTTCGAACTCATCCGCACGTTCTTCGGCGTGGAGACGCGGATCACCGTCGAGCCGGGAGATCCCGTCGACGTGAAAATCGAATTTCCCTGAGAGGCGCTGCGAGCGGGCACCTTGCACGGCTCGCCTCCTTGCTGGCGCGCTGCTTGAAAGATGACCGTGCGGGCCCGATTTTCAAACGTTCCGCGCCGTTTCCCCCATCGGAGGCTTCGCAGCTCGTCCATCATTGACGTTCGCTCCTCGTTTGGGCTCATCGCTCGTCCTTTTCACCGTTAGCTCAGCGATTTCGCTCAGAAGGACGCGAGGAAGTCGTCGGGACCCCGCAACAACCAGGGACGCAACACTCGTGGCGAAACGAGCCGTCGAACGGTGCGGACGGAAACGCGCAGACGCCCGGCAACCGCCCGTTCCGATTCGAGGTCTCGTTCTCGAATGACTTGAGCGCGTTTGAGCATAGCGGCGACAGTGTCGAGTCATCGTCGATGCCTCGAAGTAAGGCAACTACCTCATCTTCGAGAAAGCCCGAAGGACCCTGATCGGGCAGCCTTCGCCGCACCGCGTTGATGATGGCGGCCATGCGTTCTCGATCATCCGCAGCGGAAAAAGTCACGCATGCTGGTCTCCTGCAATTTCTGACGCAGAGCCTTCGCGTGCGCTTCGGCATCCTTCTTTTTCAGGAAGTGTTTGCGACCTGGAGCGCGGGCCACGCACCCAACTTTTGGTGTAGACCCCCATCTATGCGCTTCTGGGAAATGGCGCTCCCACAGGGATTCGAACCCCGATTTCAGCCTCCGGAGGGCTACGTGCTATCCATTACACTATGGGAGCGGGAAAAGGGCGAAGCTTGGGCGGGGCCCGGGGACGGTCAATGCTATTTGCGGCGGAACGGATCGTGCGCGCGGTTGCTCGTCCCGGGGCGACGCTCCCTGCCGCCGTCGCAGCCGGGGCGGCCTCCGCCCCTTGCATCGAAGCCCGGCCAGCGCCCGCAGTCGCGCGGCCGAAAAGGGCGCACCCGCTCCGCCACGGAGGCGGGAGCGGGTGCGGAGGAAAAGGCGGGGCGGGCGCCTGTCGGGCGTCGGCCGCGAGGAAATGCGCGGACCCTAGATGTGGATGGCTTCGTTGTAGGCGGCGCCGGCGGCTTCGCCGAGAGCCTCGCTCATCGTGGGGTGGGCGTGGATCGTCTGGTGGATCTCGTCCGCGGTGATCTCGGACCGATTCGCAAGGACGTATTCGGAAATGAGCTCGGTGGCGTTTTCCCCGATGATGTGGGCGCCGAGGATCTCGCCGTGCTGCTTGCCGAGGACAAGCTTGACGAAGCCTTCGGGGCGGTTGATCGCGACAGCCTTGCC
>JBKHAU010000466.1:0-2677 GCA_046542725.1 Opitutales bacterium | reverse complement strand
GTTCTCGCTCGTCTCGCCGGCAAAGTTGGGATCGGGTTCGCTCAGGATCTCGTCCCGGCAGCGCTCAATGTCGACATCGAGGCTTTTGAGGACGCGGGCGGCGACGCCTTCTCCCTCGCGCAGCAGGCCGAGGAGGATGTGCTCCGTCCCGACGTAGCTGTGGTTGAGGGCCTTGGCCTCCTTCCCGGCGAGCGCGAGGACCTTCTTCACCCGTGGGGTGTAGGGAATGTTGCCGGAGGGCTTGGCGCTGGGGCCGGAGCCCACCTGCTTTTCCACCGCGTTGCGCACCGTCTCGAGGTCGAGCCCCATCTTCTGGAGCACGTTGACGGCGACACCTTGGCCGAGGTTGATCAAACCGAGAAGAAGGTGCTCGGTCCCCACGTAGTTGTGGTGGAAACGATCAGCTTCCTTGCGGGCGAGCGCCAGGACCTGTTGGGCCCGGGGCGTGAAATTGTTCATCGGTTCCATATGAGTTACGTGGCTTGGATTACAGCAGACTACCCTCGGTTCGGAAAGACGTCAAAATTCAATGCAGGCACCTTGGCATACTCAAGACGCATCCGGTTGGCGCGGGCGTGATCGCGCTCGTCCGGTTCAATTTCGTGACGAGCGGAGTATTGGATGTGGCCGGGCTGTGTCTCCATGAGGAGGCGGTCGACCTGCGCCCGGTGACCGCTCGGCAAAATGCCGAGGTCGACGGCGAGCCGCATGAGGCTGAGAAGATTCATGGCTTCATCGGAGCTTAAAAGATGCCCGTTCTGAAGAATCCCAAAGGCGCGGCCCATTTTATCGAACAGTTTGTGGGGTTTCTCTTCCAGGATCTTGAGGCGGGCGTTCTCCTCCTGCTCGATGATCGCGCGAAGGACATTGCGCAAGCGCTCGATGATCGAGTCCTCGCTTTCCCCCAGGGTCTGTTGATTGGAGATCTGAAAAATGCTTCCGGTGGCCTCTGAGCCCTCCCCAAAATGGCCCCGCACGGCCATCCCGAGCTGGTTGACCATGCGCACCACCTTCTCGATGTGGTCCTGGATGACGAGCCCCGGAAGGTGGAGCATGGCGGAGGCCCGCATGCCCGTGCCGAGATTGGTCGGACAGGCTGTGAGGTAGCCCAGCTCTGGGGAAAAGGCGAAATCGAGCTGTTCCTCGAGGGCGTCGTCGAGTGCATCGACCGCCTCCCAGGTGGAGTCGAAATTGAAGCCGCTGGAGACGGCCTGAAGCCGGAGGTGGTCTTCCTCGTTGATCATCACCGACATCGACTGATCGGCGCTCACCACGACCCCTGCGCCCTCCTTGGCCTCGCTCAGCTCCCGGCTGATGAGGCGACGCTCGACGAGGATGAGGCGCTCGAGGGCGCCAAGCTGGCGAAGATCGATGCGGTCGGCCGCGGACATGGAGGGAGCGCTCCCGACGGCCTCGAGCAACTGCTCCTGCAGGGCGAGACGCTGGGACGGCTTGGCCCACCCGGGAAAGGGATGCGGGGCAATGTTGCGCGCCAAGCGGATGCGCGTGCTCAGCACGATCGCCTCGGCGGGGTGACCGCCGTCGGTCAGTTCGGCCTTGTTGGCAATGAGTCGGGTGAGGTCCATGGGGTGCTCAGTGGCCGGAAGGGGTCTCGGAGGCTTCCTTCTGGTGGATGAGGTCGCGCAGACGGGCGGCCTCCTCGTAGTTTTCCTCTTCCACCGCCTCGTCGAGGGCGCGGCGCAGTTCGCTCAGTTCGGTGCGGTAGGCGAGGCGAGAGAGGACGCGTTCGGGGACCTTGCCCTGATGCTCGAGGCCCCGGTGCATCCCCGTGAGCATGGGCCGCAGCATGCCCTTGAAGCTCTCGTAACAGTGCGGGCAGCCGAAGCGCCCGAGCTTCTTGAAGTCGGCCGGGGTGAACCCGCAGACCTCACAGCGCACCCGATCCTGGGCCGAACCAAGGACCTGCGGCTTGAGCAGGAAGTCGGCGAGGGAGAAGGCTTCGGGATCGGTCACGTTTTGCTTGTAGGGGCAATCCTCGCAGAGGTCGACCTTGTGGATCTGGTTGTTGACGATCTGCGTGAGATGGATGGTCGCAGGCTTTTTGCAGTGCCCGCATTGTTCCGGCTTTGCCATATTCGCAAAGCGTAGCAGGTCGACGTGGCTTTTCCAGTCATTTGCCGGAACGGATGCATTTCGCTGCGCGGGGTGCCCGGCGCGGCACGCCGCCGAGAACTCCCTAACACCCTGCGAAACGCGCTCAGCTCAGCCCGTAGAGGGATCCGTAGCGGTCCTGCAGATATGCCAGAAGAGGCTCGTGGGAGAGGGGGCGGCCGGTGACTTTCTCGACGAACTCGGGAGTTTGGAAGCGCCGGCCGAGGGCGTGGACGTGCTCGCGCAGCCAGGCGAGAAGAGGCGCGTGGTCCTTGGCGGCGATGCGGGCGTCGAGGTCCGGGAGGGCGGCGCGGAGGGTTTCCCAAAGCTGGGCGCCGATGAGGTTGCCGATGCAGTAGGAAGGGAAGTAGCCGAAGAGACCGGCCGCCCAATGCACGTCCTGGAGGCAGCCTTCGCGGTCGTCCCGGGGGGTGTAGCCGAGAATGCGCGCGGAGGCCTCGTTCCAGGCCGCGGGGAGGTCGGCGGGGGCAAGGGAGCCGTCGAAGAAGCGTTTTTCGAGGTCGAAGCGCAGCATGATGTGGAGGTTGTAGGTGACCTCGTCGGC
>JBKHAU010000465.1:0-2679 GCA_046542725.1 Opitutales bacterium | reverse complement strand
GGTAGAGGAGGCTTTCACGCGCATGAACACGATCTATCGTCGTCCCGTCTTCGACGAATGGGCGGTGGTCGACGTGCAGCCAGAAGGCGAAGCCATCCTGCACTACACCGGCCCACGCGAAGAGAGTATCCAGACGAGCCTCGCCGACGACCTGTGCACTCTCCGGACGGACCTTTCCCGCGGGCCGCACGAGCCGGGGGACTTCGAGTTCAACCGCACTGCGGAAGGGACCAGCGCGGACGCCTTCATCGCCCTGGGACAGTCCGCCTACCTCATTTGCAACCACACGACGAAGACGATGCAGGAGATCACGGCGGACCCGCTCTGGACGACGGCCCAAGTCCGTTTCCTCGATCTCACCCAGCGGGTCGCGGCCGATCCTCTGGAGCGCTGAGGCGCCGTCTCAGACCAGGCCCCAGTAGCAGAACGCACCGTAGGCACCGAGGAGCGCGACGCCGGCCCAGCGCGGGAGCCGCCCGAGGATGGCGAGCAAAGCGAGGTGCAGGGCGATGGCGGCACCGAGGATGAGCGCGGCGGTGTCGAGAAAGGCCGGCACCGGGATCGGCTCGACGAGCGCAAAGAGCCCCACGCAGAGCGGAATGCAGATGTGTCCATCCCCCACTTGGGAACTGTAGACGATGTCGGGCTTGTTCTGCCGGGCGTAGTAGAGCGCGAGCAGGGCATTGGGGGCGACCATCAGCCAGCCGGAGAGCCAGCCGAGGTGGTCGGGCCGGATCCAGCCGGAGTCCTGCGCCATGACCCAGCCGACGAGGTGCTCGATGCTCCAGTATTGGCCGACCGCGGCGAGAAGAAGGATCGCGCCGTCGACCACCAGCCACGGGCTGAGCAAGCCGGCCCCATTCACATGCGCGCGGAGCACCTCATATACACTGTAGGTCTGCCAAAAGAGGAACAACGCCACCAAAGTGCCGCCGTCCGTCCGCCCGAGAGTACCATCGCGCCCCAGCCACCAAAGCACCCCGACGAAGAAGCCTGCCGCGACGAGGGAGAGGCAGAGCCCGAGGCGGGACTGCTCGAGCACCTGCCGCACCTTGCGCGAGCGTGGCCGCGCCCGGCCGGCCGGGATCACCGCGAGCGCCCAGAAAATGGCCGGCAGGCCGAGCAGGAGGGTGAGGTTGGTCGCGTTGTTCACGAGGCTGTTGACCAACACCTCTTCGCCCGCGCCCCCCGCCCGCAACATGACCGCGACGAAGACGAGGTTGCCCAGCCCCGAGCAATAGGGCGTGACGAGCGTCCCGAGCAGGGTGCCCTGGAACCCCCGCCGTCCCAGCGCCTCGAGGCGCCAGAGGATGAGGCCGCTGCCGGCCAGAAAGGTGAAGACCGCCACGAGAGGCAGCCAGGGTGTGAAGTCGTCCAACATGCGCTACCGGCACAGACATCGGCCGGGCCCGCCCCACCTGCACCGGAAGCTTGCGTGCGAAGGACCCCTCGCTCAGGGCGGCCGGCGGACCAGCGGCTGCAGGCGGGTCACGATGCACCAGTTACGCGCCGTCGCCGGAGTCCCGAGGAGGCCTTCGCGCCTGCCTGGGAGGCGGGGTTTTCCGAAGCCTCCCGGGGTGTGGAGATCAAAATACCCTCCCCTGCCGGCGTCGACGAAACCGGAGCCCTTCCTCCGCGCGGCGCTCGGTCTGCGACCCGGCAAGCTGTGAAGCGTTCGTGCGGCGGGCCTCAGCCGCCGCGGAGGGCACCGGCGAGGACACGGCCAGCCGCCTCGACGAGCTTCCGTGGGCTCACCGGCTTGCCCAGATGGTCCACCATCCCGGCCGCGAGGGATCGCTCACGGTCTTCCCAGGTGACATGCGCGCTCACTGCGATGACCGGGACGTGGCGCTCCGGCGACATGCGCCGCTGCAGCTCTCGGTGGACTTCGAGGCCGTCCATCCCGGGCATTGCAAGGTCCATGAGGACGAGGTCGAAGGGGTCCTCCGCCTCCCATGTTTTCAGCGCCTCGGGCCCGCTCATGGCGAGCCGCACCTGCGCCCCGGCGCGGACGAAAGCGGCCTCCGCCACCTCTGCATTGGCAAGATTGTCGTCCACCACGAGGATGCGGCGCCCACGCAGCACCTCCCGCGCTTCCGGGGCGGAAACGTCCTCCGCCGGGCCCTTCCCCGCGGGCTCGAGGGGTATGCGGAAAGTGAAGCGGGATCCCTGCGACGGCTCGCTCGAGAGTTCGATCGTGCCGCCGAGGATCTGGACAAGCTTGCGCGCGATGGCAAGGCCCAGGCCCGCTCCTTCGTGGGCGCGCGCATAGGAGCTGTCCACCTGCATGAAGGGCTCGAAAATGCGCTCCCGCAGCCGTGGCTCGATCCCGTGCCCCGTATCCTCCACCGCGAAGACGAAAATCGGGGGCCCCTCCGTCGGCTCCGACTCGATCCCGAGGGTGAGCGTGATGGTGCCTTCCGGGGTGTATTTACAGGCATTTTCGAGCAAAATGCCGAGGACCCGGCGAAGGATCTCGGGGTCGCCCCGCACCTGTAGATCGTCCTCCACCGCCGCCAAAGGTGCTGGCGCGTCGGCCAGACGGAGCGCCAACCGACCGGCCTGCGCGCACGCGTTGTCGAGCACCTCGCGGCACAGAACCCGCGGGGCAAAGGGCCGGCAAGCCGGCTGCGTCGCCCCGGGCGCGAGGCTGACGAAGGCGAGCAGGTTGTCGATGAG
>JBKHAU010000006.1:0-14894 GCA_046542725.1 Opitutales bacterium | reverse complement strand
CAAACCCCGTTGGTCTCGCCGTCCGTCCGCTCCATCGCAGACGGCGTGCCCCCGGGAGCGCCGACGTCCCCGTCGGCCATCGCACCGCCTCGCCGCCGCCATGCGGATCCGGCGCCAATCCATCGATGGGGTCAATCACGCACGCCCGGCGGGAGTGCCCTTTTCTCGGAGCCCAAGCCTGAGTCATCGCGGCGGACCCTGGGCTAGCCCTGCAGGACCGTTCTCCAGAGGCGTTCTTCGCCCCGATGACCATGGCGCGTCAGGCCCTCGGCGATGGTTTCGAGATCGGGCTCGATGAGGTTTTGGGAGGGATCGCCGGGGAGCTGGGGGCGGACCTCGCGGATGAGGGCCCAGACGGCCCAGGCGCGAGCGCGCCGCTGTTCCTGCCGGGGGCCGCGCAGGCGGGTCGCCTGGTGTTGGAAACTCACCCGCGGGTTGCCCGGGAACTCGTCGCGCGGATGGTGTGCGACGATCCAGCGGAGGGCGGCGTAGGGGAGGGGCCACTCCTGCAGCACAGGCTCGTGGGGGGGCACGTCGGCGTAGAGCGCGCGGGTGACGGCGAGGATCGCACGCCCGGCGTGGCCGTGCAGCCAGAGGTGCTGGCCGTAGCGGAGCGCATCACCATAGAAGCGCGCATCCCGCCGGTCCTCGTGGGCCGAGAGCAGGCGGTAGTCGAGGACCGTATCGGGGCGAGGGAGGTGCGGGCAGGGCGGCATCGGAAGGGGGCGATGGCAGGGAGCGGGATTTGCGGTTGCGGGAGATGGATGGGGCGCGATGCTCGACGGGATGGCAAAGGCGGACGCCCCAGCGACTCCCGCAAAGTATGAATTCCGCGGCTGGCGCAAGCTCGCGATCTTTCCCCTGGTCGCGCTCCTGCGGCTCTGGTGTCGCTCGCTGCGGATGGAGCTATCGGCTCCCGGTCGCGAGGCGCTGCTCGCTCTACGCCCGGGCGCGATGTTCATTCTCTGGCACAACCGGCTCTTTGCCGGGGCCGAGTTTCACCGCCGCTACCGCCGTCGCCGCGCCCCCGTGGCGGGCCTCATCAGCGCGAGTCGCGACGGTGCCTGGCTCTCGGCCGCCTTCGCGGCTTTCGGGATGATGGCGGTGCGGGGCAGTTCGGGCCGACGGGGGACCGAGGGTGCGCGGGAACTCATGAGTGTGCTGCGTGCCGGGATCGATGCGGGTATCACCGTGGATGGCTCGCGGGGCCCGGTCTACGAAGCGAAGGAGGGGGCGATGATGCTCGCCCGGCGGACGGGTGCCCCCCTCATTCTGCTCACACCAAAATACAGCGCCGCTTGGCGCCTCAAGAGTTGGGACCGCTTTTTCATTCCCAAGCCGTTCAGCCGGGTCGAGTTCGATCTCGAGATCCACGAGGACGTGGAGGCCTTCGCCCCGGGGGCCGACCGGCGGCAAGCGACCGCGCTGCTGACCCGCCGCCTGCGGGAACTGGCGGCCGGGACAGATGACGAACTCGGCCTCTGAACCCATAAGCAAGGCGCCCCGCGGCGAGAAACGCCGCGGCGGACACCCTTCGCGCTCAAAGCGGGGCGCACCCGAAACGGGTCGCTAGAACTGAGGCAGCACGACGATGCGTTCGCCCGCAGTGACAAACGCGTTGGGGCCGTCGGCCCATCGTTCGTCGTTGAGGAGAAACTTGAACTCGAGATCGCCGTCGACGGCTTCGCTCGACCAGACCCACTCGTCGGCCCCGGCACAGCCCATGAGGATGCCTTTTTCCCAGCTCAGCCCGGCCCCGGCGCCGCGCAGGTAGAGCGCGTTGCCGTAGCCCACGTCGACCTTCGCCACAATCGTGGTGAGGTTGCTCGGAAGGGCGGGCTTGGGCGCCGCCTTGGGCGCGGTCGATTTCTTCGGCGCTGCAGCGGCCTTCTTCGCGGGCGCGACAGCAGCCTTCTTGGCGGGCACGGCGGCCTTCTTGGTCGGCGCCTTTTTGGCCACCGCGCGCTTGGCGGGAGCCTTCTTCACCGCGGTCTTTGCGGCGGGCGCCTGCTTGGCCGGCTCGGCCGGTGGAGTGGAGGCTTTCCGGGCAGTCTTCCCGGCAGCTTTCTTCGTCGATTCCTTTGCCATGAGTGTGTATGGTTGCGAACGGTTTGGCACTGATTGGAGAGCCCAGTGAGGCACCTCGCGTGCCAGTTCGCAACGTTCAAAGAACGTGTTTTCATGGGGCGCGGTGTCGGGTCCCCAGTGGGCCCTAGCCCTCACTCCGGGGAAGAGGCAGCGGAGTGAGGCGGCTGGCTGTATTCAAACTTTGGCTACTGAATATGGGCTTGCGGAAGCACTTCGTTGGGGCTTGGGGCGCGGGCCGCGAGGGCGTCGAGGTTGGCGAAGGTGACGGCGGCGATCTCGCTCAGCGCCTGCTCGGTGAAAAACGCCTGGTGTCCGGTGATGAGGACGTTGGGGAAGGTGAGGAGGCGGGCGAACTCGTCGTCGCGAATGATCGTGTCGGAGAGATCCTCGAAGAAGAGGTCGGCCTCCTCCTCATAGACATCGAGGGCGACGGATCCGACTTGTTCGCTCTTCAGCCCGGCGATGAGGGCGGTGGTGTCGATGAGGGCGCCGCGACTGGTATTGAGAAGGAGGACGCCGCGCTTCATCTTGGCGATCGCCTCCTCGTCGATGAGGTGGTGGCTCTCGGGGGTGAGGGGGCAATGCAGGCTGATCACGTCGGCCTCGCGGTAGAGGGTGTCGAGGTCGACATACTCCACGCCGTCGGCCTCGACGCGTAGGTTTTTGTAGGGATCGAAGGCAAGGCGGCGGCAGCCGAAGCCCTTCAAGAGACGGGCGAAGACTTCGCCGATGCGCCCCGTTCCGACGATGCCGACGGTGCGGCTGCCGAGGTCGAAGCCGAGAAGACCGTCGAGTGCCATATTGCCGTCGCGCACCCGGTGGTAGGCGCGGTGGATCTTGCGGTTGAGGGTGAGGAGGAGGGCGAGGCTGTGCTCGGCGACGGCCGCGGGGGAGTAGGCGGGGACGCGCAGGACGCGCAGCCCGAGCGCCTGAGCGGCCTCGAGGTCGACATTGTTGAACCCGGCGCAGCGCAGGGCGATGCCGCGCACCCCCCGCTCCGCAAGCTGTTCGAGGCAGGGGCGGTCGAGCCGGTCGTTGACGAAAACACAGACCGCCTCGAAGCCCTCGGCAAGCGGTGCCGTGGTGGCATCGAGGCGGGGATCGAAAAAGGTCAGCTCATGCGGCCCCTCCTGGTTGGCGCGCGAGAGAAAATTCCGGTCAAAACCTTTCGTGCTGAAAACGGCTACTTGCATCGCTCCAGTCTTCGGCGCATCTGCCGCGGGTCAAACGTCGGCACGCTTCCATCCGCTTGCCCAGCGACTCTGCGTCTCCGCAGCGGCCGTTTCTGCTGTTGCCAGTGGAGGGGAGGGGCGTAGGCTCCCGCGTTTTTTCCGATCCATGAAGATTCTCGTAGCAGACAAGATTTCGCAATCGGGCGTCGAATACCTGAAGGCGCAGCGTGACCTCGAAGTGGTCGAGGCCTACGGGTCTTCGAAAGAGCAGCTGCTCGAGATCGTCCCCGAGATGGACGCGATCATCGTGCGCAGCGCCACGACCATCGATGCGGACCTCATTGCCGCCGCGTCGAAGCTCAAGGCGGTCGGCCGTGCCGGGGTCGGCGTCGACAACATCGACACCGAAGCCGCCACCGATCGCGGGGTGATCGTGATGAACACCCCCAGCGGCAACACGATCGCGACGGCCGAACTCGCTTTCACCCACCTGCTCTGCTCGGCCCGCCCGATTCCGCAGGCCAATGCTTCGATGAAAAGTGGGGAGTGGAACAAGAAGGCTTTCGCCAACGGCACCGAGCTCAACGGCAAGACCCTCGGAGTTCTCGGCCTCGGCCGCATCGGTGGCGAGGTCGCCAGGCGTGCCCGCGCCTTCAAGATGAAGGTGCTTGCCTACGACCCTTTCCTCACGGCCGCTCGTGCCGAGCAGCTCGGGGTGCTCAAGGTGGAGCTCGACCAGCTGCTCGCCGAGGCAGACTTCATCACGGTGCACATGCCCAGGACGGAGGCGACGACGCACATGATCGGACGCGAAGCGCTCGCCAAGGTGAAGGCCGGCGTGCGCATCGTGAACTGCGCCCGCGGTGGCCTTATCGACGAGGCCGCGCTCGCCGAGGCGCTCGCCGACGGACGGGTGGCGGCGGTCGGGCTGGACGTCTTCGAGGAGGAGCCGCTGCCTGCCGAGAGCCCGCTGCGCGGCTTCGAACAGGTCGTTCTCACCCCGCACCTCGGTGCCTCGACCCTCGAGGCGCAGGAGAACGTCGGCCTCGAGGTGGCTGAGATCATCGTCGAGGCAATCCGCGGCGGGATGGTGCGTAACGCGGTCAATGCGCCTTCCGTCGATCCCGCCGTGCTCAAGGCCCTGCGTCCCTATCTCGTCCTCGGGGAGAAGCTCGGCAGCGTCATTCAGCAGCTCACGCCCGATCAGGTTACGAAGTTGCGGCTGACCTACAGCGGTCGTGTCGCCGAGCTCGACGTCAAGCCCCTCAACCGTGCAATCCAGCGTGGCTACCTGCGCAACGTGACCAATGATGTGAACGATGTGAACGCGCCGCGCATCATGGACCGGCTCGGGATCAAGGGAGAGATCATCAAGACCGATCTCGAACGCGACTACACCGAGCTCATCCGCATCGAGGCGGTCCCTTCGGAGGGCGAGACCTACGTCATCGAAGGCACCCTCCTGGGGAAGAGCCAGAACCCGCGCCTGACCTCGGTCAACGGGCGCGACCTCGATTGTGCCCTGAGCGAGGCCTACCTCCTCGTGATCGAGAATGAGGACGTGCCCGGGATCGTCGGCATGCTCGGCACGGTGCTCGCCAAACACGCCGTGAACATCTCCCACATGTCGCTCGGACGAAACAACATCGGCGGCGTCGCCCTCAACATCTGCGGCCTCGACAGCCGTCCTCCGGCCGCTGCCCTGGACGAAATCCGCGGGCATGAGCGCATCAAGCGGGCGGACCTCGTCGCCCTGGGCTGAGCCACGATGGGCCCCGCACTCGCCATTCTCGGCAGTCTCGTCGCCGGCTACCTGCTGGGCTCGATCTCCTTCGCCGTCCTCATCGCACGGGCGCGCGGGGTCGACATCTTCAAGTTGGGCAGCGGCAATCCAGGCGCGACCAACATCCTTCGCAATCTGGGCAAGAAGGCGGGCTACACCTGCTTTCTCCTCGATGCCTTCAAGGGGATCGCGGCTGCCCTCCTCGGGCTCGCCCTGGCGCGGCTCGCGAGTGAGGCGACGGGCGAGGCCGTGAACGCCGAACTCTGCGCCATCCTCGGCCTCGCCGCTGCCATTGTGGGGCACAGCTTCTCCCTCTTTCTCGGCTTCCGTGGGGGCAAGGGCGTGGCCACGACGGTGGGCGGGCTGCTTGTCATCCTGCCTTGGGTCATGCTCATTGGCATCGCCCTCTGGCTGGTCGTCTTTTTTGCCACTCGCTATGTCTCGCTGGCCTCGCTCACCCTCGGGCTGAGCCTGCCGGTGGCAGCCTTTTTCCTCCCCTCCGTGAGTCCGCTCGGACTCGGGCTCTGCATCGTGCTCGCCCTCCTCATCGTCGTGCGCCATCGGGCCAACATTCAGCGGCTGTGGAAGGGTACTGAGCACCGCTCAGGTGGCCGCGCCTCGTCATGAAAACTTCCCGACCGAAAGTGCGCCTCGGTCTTGTCGGCCTTGGAGTGGTGGGACAGGGCGTGTGGAAGCACGTCCGCCGCTTCCGCCGCGAACTCGCCAGCAAGGCCGGTGCCGAACTCGTGCTCCATCGCGCCGCCGTGCGCGACCTCTCCCGTGTCCGCGACATCCGGATCCCCGCCGACAAGCTCACCGCCGACGCCCTCGCCGTCGCGACCGATCCGGAGATCGATGTCGTCGTCGAGGTCATGGGCGGGCTGAGACTCGCACGCGAGGTCACCCTCGCTGCCCTCGCCAAGGGGAAGACCGTTGTCACGGCGAACAAGGCTCTTCTCGCCGAGCACGGGGAAGAAATCTTCGCCGCGGCCGCACAGGGTGGGGGGCGCGTCTTCTTCGAGGCGGCCGTGGCCGGCGGCATTCCCATCATCAAGGCCCTGCGGGAGGGCCTCGTGGCGAACCAGTTCCCGATCATCTACGGCATTCTCAACGGGACCTGTAATTACATTCTCACGCGCATGGAGCGCGAGGGGAAGGGCTTCGAGGAGATCGTCGGCGACGCCCGCCGCCTCGGCTACGTGGAGGCCGATGAGAGCCTCGACCTCGACGGCTGGGACACCGCCCACAAGGCCGCCATCCTCGCCTGGCTCGCCCACGGTCGCTGGATCACGATGCCGGAAATGCCCGTCGAGGGTATTCGCGACGTGGGCCTCGAGGACATCCGCCTCGCCGCCAAGCTGGGCTACAAGATCAAGCTTCTCGCCACCATCCAGCGCGACCTCAAGCGCCACACGGTCCACGCCAGCGTGCATCCCACCCTCGTGCCCACCTCGCTCGCCATTTCCCGCGTCGACGAGGTCTTCAACGGCATCAGCGTGACCGGGGATGTCGTTGGCGAGACGGTCTATCTGGGCCGCGGGGCGGGGCGCGACGCCACCGCCAGCGCGGTCATCAGCGACATCGTGGACGCCGCCCTCTACCTTGTCTTTGGCGGTCCTCCGACCCTCAGCGCGACGAGTGACGAGTCGCTCCGTCTCGCCGCACTCGCCGAGGTGCGCCAGGCTTTCTACCTTCGTCTCACGGTGAAGGACCGTCCTGGAGTGCTCGCCTCCATCGCGGCCCGCACCGCCGAGCACGGGCTCAGTATCGAGAGCGTCCTGCAGACACCGGGCGCGCGGCGGGATACCGCCAGTCTCGTCCTCACCACCCATCTCGCCGACGAGCAAGCCATGCGCGAGCTCATTGCCGACCTCACGCGCGATCGCAAGACGGTGCTGGCCAAGCCCCTTGTCCTGCGCATCGCCAACTTCGGAGGCTAGACGGGTTCTCTCGGTTTTTCATGGCTCTCATCATTCAGAAATTCGGTGGCACCTCGGTCAAGGACCTCGACCGTATCCGTAATGTCGCGACACGCGTGAAGCAGACGCGGCAGGCCGGCGACGATGTCGTGGTGGTCGTCTCGGCCCGCGGCGGGGTGACCAACCGGCTCGTCGAGGACGCGCGCTCCCTCCATCCCAATCCCGACGACCGCGAGATGGACATGCTTCTCGCCGTCGGCGAGCAGGAGACCATCGCCCTCGTCTCGATTGCCCTGCACGCGGTCGATGTCCCGGCGGTTTCCATGACCGGGGCGCAGGCCGGTATCGTGACGGACGCGGTCCATACGAAGGCGCGCATCATCAACATCGACGCCGCCTCCATCCGCGCGAAGCTCGACGAGGGACGGGTCGTCATCGTGGCCGGTTTCCAGGGGCGCAACACCGAGGGCCAGATCACGACCTTCGGGCGAGGCGGCTCCGATCTCTCCGCCATCGCCCTGGCCTCGGCCCTGAAGGCCGACCTCTGCCAGATCTTCACCGATGTCGATGGCGTCTACACGGCCGATCCGCGCATTGTGCCGGCCGCCCGCAAGATCTCCGAGATCGCGTATGAGGAGATGCTCGAACTCGCCAGCCTCGGCTCGAAGGTGATGCAGTCGCGCGCGGTCGAGTTTGCCAACAAGTTCAATGTGCCCTTCGAGGTGCGCAGCAGTTTCAACGACAACCCGGGAACCCTCGTGAAAGCCGATACCACCCTCGAGGACGTCGTCGTGCGCGGCGTCGCTTGTGACAAGAACCAGACCAAGGTCGTCATCGCCGACCTGCCCGATCAACCGGGCGCGGCTTCCTCGGTTTTTCGCGCCCTCAACGAGGCCAACGTGAATGTCGACATGATCGTGCAGAACATCGGTCGCGACGGCATCGCGAACCTCACCTTCACGGTCAACTCCGACGATGCCTACCGCGCCGAGCAGGCGGTGAAGGGCGCCCTCGGCGAGGTCGGTCGCGGCCGCTTCCAGCTCGCCGACCGCGTCGCCAAGGTCTCCATCGTGGGCATCGGGATGCGCTCCCATTCCGGGGTGGCGGCCAAGATGTTCACCGCCCTCGCGGAGAATGGCATCAACATCCAGCTCATCACCACTTCCGAGATCAAGATCTCGGTCGCGATCAACCTCGAGAAGGGCGACGAGGCGGTGCGCGTGCTGCACTCGGCCTTCGGGCTCGACGCGTCTTCATAATCTCATGACACCGATGGGGCGCCGATGAAATATCTCTCCACACGCGGGCAGACCGAGCCCGTCTCCTTTACCGCGGCGGTGGCGATGGGGCTCGCGCCCGATGGCGGCCTGCTCCTGCCCGAGGAGTTGCCCGACCTGCGCCCCCATCTGGCCGCCTGGGAGTCGCTTTCCTACGTGGAGCTGAGCGAGGCCTTCTTTCGCCTCTTCGCGACCGATCTCGAACCGGCGGTCCTCGCTGATTGCGTCGCGCGCAGTTACGCGCGCTTCGACCACGCCGAGATCGCGCCCCTGCGCACGCTCGAGGACGGACTCCATGTGCTCGAACTCTTCCATGGGCCGACACTCGCCTTCAAGGACTTCGCCCTCCAGCTTCTCGGCAACCTCTACGAGGCGCAGATCCGCCGCACCGGCCAGCCCATCAATGTGCTCGGGGCGACGAGCGGCGACACCGGCGCGGCCGCCATCCACGGCCTGCTCGGGAAGGAGGGCGTGAACATCTTCATCCTCTACCCGGAGGGCGGTGTCTCGCCCCTGCAGGAGCGGCAGATGACCTGCACTGGAGCGGACAACGTCCATGCCCTCGCCATCAAGGGCTCCTTCGACGACGCCCAGCGCACGATCAAGGCGGTCTTTGGCGACCTCGACTTTCGCCGCGCCCATCACCTCAGTGCGGTCAATTCGATCAACCTCGCCCGCGTCCTCGCGCAGTGCGTCTACTATCTCTACGCTTGGTTCCGCCTCCCCGCGGCCGAGCGCGAGAGCGTCGAGTTCGTCGTCCCGACGGGCAACTTCGGCAACGTCCTCGCCGGCTGGATGGTCGCGCAGATGGGTGTGCCGATGGGCGGCTTTTGTGTCGCGACAAACCAGAACGACATCCTCTACCGCCTCTTTGAGACCGGCGTCTACGAGGTGGGCCCGGTGCATCCGAGCTATGCCCCGTCGATGGACATCCAGGTCGCCAGCAACTTCGAGCGCCTCCTCTGGTTTCTCGAGGGGCGTGACCCGGAGCGCGTGCGCGCGGTCATGAAGGCCTTTGCCGAGACCGGCCATTACACCTTCCCCTCCTTCGATCGCGGCACCTTCCGCGCCAGCCGGGTGGACGACGCCGGCATCGAGCGCATCATCGCCGAGGTGTATCGGAAATACGACTACATCGTCGATCCGCACACCGCTTGCGGCTTTGCCGACCTGCGCCGCGACCGGCCGACGGTCGTCCTCAGCACGGCGCATCCGGCGAAGTTTCCCGACACGATCGAGCGGGCCATCGGCCGCGAGGCCACCCATCCGTCCCTCGACGCGCTGAAAACAAAGGATATCGCGATGCATCGCCTCGCCGCGACCGAGGAGGCGGTGAAGGCCTTCATCGCAGAAGCGCTCAAATAGGTTTTCATCCCGCCCTGCGGCCCGAGCGCCGTGTGCTCCTCGTGTGGGCGGCAACCGTGCGGGCGTGGGCGGCGAACGGGGTGCCGGTGGGACGGTGGGCTGGAATCGCGGGTCGGGTGCCGATCAGCTCCACTGGGTGGAGCGGAAGGTGAGGATCTGGTGTTCGCGCTGCAGGATTTCCTCGGTCGAGGTCTTGATCCGACGGGCCATTTCGGCGAGGAGGTGCCGGGTGAGCTTGGGATTGTGCTCCACCATTTCTTCGATCGTCTGGATGAGGCGGAGAATGTCGCACTCGGTCTCGGCCACCACGGAGCAGGTGCGCGGTTCCCCGAGGATGGCGGAGATCTCACCCATGAAGGTGCCCTTTTCGCTCAGGGTGGTGACGTGGGCCCCGCCTTTCTCGATCGCGACGGTGCCGTCCTGGAGAATGTAGAGGTGGTTGTCCACGACTCCCTCGGCGATGATCGTCTCGCCCGGTGCGAATGTAAGGAGATCAAACACACTCCATACCATCGGCGCGGTCCGGGAAAAATGGAGACGAAGGGCCGCAGGCGGAGGCGGATCACGCAATTATATGCAGCCATTACAATCTATCGGGCCGGTTCCCCGGGATAGGCTTGGGGTCTTTGCCTCCTGGTCAGTGCGCGGGGGCCTCAGTTCGACCCTTAGGTGTGGACCTTGACCCAAAGTTTCTCGGCGATCTCGTCCTGGAGACGGAAATTGCGCAGGCGCTGGCGAATGGCGTGGTTGACGGTCAGGCCCCGGGGCACGAGGAGCATGCCCTCGCTGGTGGTGACGTCCTCGTCGATCGTCATGCCGTTTTTCAGTTCATCGATAAAGAGGTAGTGGCGCTCCGCGGTGCCGCTTTCGAGGCGCACGGCGGCGAGGGCCCGCAGCACCTCGGGGGCGTAGATCTCGTCGTGGTGCCCGAGCTGGCGAAGGGCTTCGGCGCGACTCATGCCGCGGGCCTCGAGACGGTGCAGGTCGAGGGCAGAGCGAAGAATGTGGGCGGCGAGGGCGAGAGGCTGGCGCGCGCGCACCTCTTCGGAATTTCGACTGGTGCCATGGAGGGCAATGATCTCGGCGACGTCCTCGAGCCGGGGGATGCGGGCAAGGAGGTCCTTCGTGATTTTCGGGTGGGCGGCGATCATGGCATTCTCCGCGCCTTCCAGTTCGCGTCCGCGGAAGTGCTTCTCGAGCGTGTTGGCCGGGACCGTGACGAAGCCGATCTGGGACAGGATGACGGCCGCCTCGAGCTTCCACCGGTCGGGCAGTTCCAGCGTGGCGGCGGCCTGCAGCGCCAACTGCCGCACTGTCCGGACATGCGTGAAGGCGAGGGGATTGGTGAGCGCGAGCAGGTCGGTCATGACCTGGATGCTGCCGAGGAGGGTTTGCTCGAGCAGTTCGCGCTCGGCCATGACGAGCTGATACTGGCGGCAGCCGGCGGCGATCGCGGCGCGGATGTCCTCGGCGGGCGAAGGCTTGGTGAGGAATCGAAAGATCTGCCCGCGGTTGACGGCGGCGATGGCGACGTCCTGGTCGGCGAAACCGGTGAGCATGATGCGCACGCTGTCGGGGCTCACGGTGTGGGCCTGCGCGAGGAACTCGATCCCGTCGACCCCCGGCATCTTGAGGTCCGAAATGATGACGGCGAAGGGGCCCTGCTGCTCGATCGCAACGAGGCCCTCATGGGCGTCGAAGGCGGCGAAGACCTCGTAGTCCCGCCGCAGAAAACGTTGGGTGGCGGCAATGATGTTGGGGTCATCGTCGACCCAGAGGATGCGGGGCTTGGGCGGGGCTACGGCGGGGTCGCTGGGGGTCTTGGTTCGGGTGGGGTCGGTCGTGGTGCTCATGGCTGGGGTCTCATGGCTTCCCGCAGGTGCATGAAGTCGGAAAGCTTCGCCTCGAGGTTGGTCGCTTCGATGAAGGAGACGTCGAAATCGTCGAGCACGGGGCGCGCGGCGAGACTCGGGTCCCAGTTGGCAAGGATATCGGCGATGTGCACGAGGGCGAGCGTGCCGACTTCGCGGTGGGTGCTGCGGGAAGGATTGTTGTGATACGCCACCGCCTCGACGAGGGAACTGGGCAGGCCCCAGAGGCTCAGCAGGTAAGAGCCGAGCTCGCCGTGGCTGACGCCGAAGGTCTCGCGCTCGAGGACGGAAAGGCCGCCTCCGCGGGCTTCGGCTTGACGCAGGATGGCGCCATACTGAGCGCCGCGATGCAGGCCGAGGATGAGCTTGCCCATGTCGTGCAGGATGCCGGCGGTGAAGGCTTCCTTGCGGATAAAGGGGGAGAGGTCGAGCTCGCGGGCGAGTGCCTGGGCGAGGCGCCCGACGGAGAGGGCATGGGCGGCAAATTCGGGGTAGGAGAGAGGGATCTCGCCCTGTGCCTCGGCGGCGCTGAAGACACCGGAGAAGAGCACGACCGCCTGCAGCACCTCCACGCCGAGGAGACGGGCCGCCTCGCCCACGTCGGAGACCGCCTGGGGGAGCCCGAAGAAGCCCGAGTTGACGAGCTGGAGGAGCTTCGCGCTGAGGGCCGGGTCGCACTCGATCTTCGCGATGACGGCCTCGATCTGAGGGTCTTCGGAGCGCAGTTCGGCGGTGATCTGGAGATAGAGGTCGGGAAGGCTGGGAAGATGATCGATGCCCGCGACGAGACGGCGCAGGTCCTCACCAGTCATCATCTCGCGCAGTTGGCAAACCCGCTCGATGGTGGCCCGGAGGGCCGCGGGCGTGCAGGGCTTGGCGAGAAATTGGTGGGCGACCATGAGCGTCTGCATGACGAGGTCCTGGTCGGAATAGCCGGAGAGAATCAGGCGGATGATCTCGGGATGTTCGTCGCGCACGCGGGCGAGGAGCTGAGCGCCGCTGATGCCAGGCATGCGCATGTCGGCCACGACCACGTCGGGCGGGTCCGCCGCAATCGCCACGAGTGCCTCTGCTCCGCCCGGCGCGAAGCGCATGTCCCACTCCTCGCGCATGCCGCGGAGCATCCGCCGCAGCCCTCCGAGGATGGCGACATCGTCATCGACGAAGAGGAGCTTCAGCTTTGGCGCCATCGATGGTCTGGGGGTGCCCTTGGGGAAGGTGAAGGATGAAAGTGGTGCCCGCGCCCTCCTCGCTCTCGCAGAAGATGGCGCCGTCATGCTTGTGGACGATGACATCATAGGCGATGGCAAGGCCTTGGCCAGTTCCTTTGCCCACCCCTTTGGTCGTGAAGAACGGGTCGAAGATGCGGTCGCGGATCTCCGCCGGGATGCCTGCTCCGTTGTCGGCCACGCGGATCTCGACGGCGTCGTCCAGTTGACGAGTGGAGATGGTGATGTGCCCCTTCTCGTAGCGGCCGCGGTCGACCTCGTCGCGCACGGTGTGGGCGGCGTTGACGATGAGATTGAGGAAGACTTGGTTGACCTCGCCCGGCAGGCAGCGCACGGGCTCGAGCGCGGGATCGAGTTCCAGTGTCACATCGGCATGGTATTTCCATTCGTTGCGTGCGACGGTGACTGCCTTTTCGAGGGCGTCATTGAGCCTCGCCAGCTTGCGGTCGCGGGTCCCGGGGTGGGAAAACTCCTTCATTGCCTTCACGATCTCGGCGATGCGCTGTACGCCGTCGCGGGCCTGGGTGAGGGCGGCCGGCAGCTCTTCTTCGAGATAGTCGAAGTCGGCTGCGGCGATGAGTGCGCAGAGTTCGCGGCGAACCCCTTCGCCGAGCGCGTGGGCCTCGGGCCCGAGGGCCTCCGAGAGGCGGCGCACGATGGCGGAGAGGCTTTCGATGGACTCGCCGAGAAAGTGCAGGTTGTCGCCCACGAACTGGGTGGGGGTGTTGATCTCGTGGGCGATGCCGGCGGCGAGGTGGCCGATCGACTCGAGTTTCTGAGCCTGTCGCAGACGCACCTCCATGAGGCGGCGCTCCTCCGCCTGGCGCTGCTCCGCCCCCAGGTCGTAGAGGTAGCAGGCAAAGCCCAGCATGCCGTCCTCCTCGTCGCGGATCTGGCTCACGCGCAGCCGAATGAGCTTGGGCGGCCCCTCCTTCGTGGGGACTTCGAGACGCTCCTCCCAGCCGTGGCGCAGGATAGTCTCGAGATCGGGGAGGTCGCCGACGGCGCCCGTCTTGGCTCCGCCGAAGAGATGGGTGAGAGGCTGGGAGATGATGCCGGCGGCTTCCGCGCCGAAGAGATGGAAGAAGCTTCGGTTGGCGTAGGTGATGTGGCCGTCGAGGCCGGCGAGGAGGATGGCGTCTTCGGCATGCTCGATCGCTGCGCTGATGCGCCGGTTCTCCTCTTCGAGGCGCTTGCGGTTCGTGATGTCGCTGCGGATGGCGATAAAGTTCGAGACCGCGCCACTCTCGTCCCGCAGCGGAGTGAGCGTGGCCTGCTCGGTGACCGATGCACCGTCCTTGCGCCGGCTCACGATTTCGCCTGTCCAGATCTCGCCGGCGCGCACCTGGCTCCATCGGCGGCCGAGTTGGCCCGAAGCGGCCAGACCGGTCTCCAGTTCATCGAGATGCAGGCCGTGGAGCTCCTCTCGGGAGTAGGCGGTGACGCGGGTCGTGGCCTCGTTGCTCCAGACAATGCGGCCGGCATGGTCGGTCAGGAGAATGCTGTTGGCCGCGGCGTCGAGGGCGGCGGCCTGGAGGCGGACCCGTGTCTGCGCCTCGTGCCAGACGGTCACATCGGTGCCCATCCCGCCGAGGCCGACGGCCTCTCCGGCGTCATTGCACATCGGCACCTTCGTGGTCATGAGCCAACGCACCTGACCTGTGCCGGGATGCACCGTGCGCTCGATCTTGTTCACCAGCTTGTCGCCGGTGGCGAGCAGGCGGCATTCGTCATCGCGGATAGCCTGGGCTGTAGGGGGGTCGAAAAAGTCGGCGTCGGTGCGTCCGATGATGTCCTCGGGGGTGGTTCCGTGGTGGGCCGCCAAGGCCGCGTTGGCGATGCGGAAGCGGCCCTCGAGGTCCTTGAGGTAGACAAACTGCGGTAGCCGGTCGAAGAGGCGGCGCAGCTCGTCGTTTTCCCGCCGGAGGCGCTCCTCGCGATTCGAGGCCACGCCGAAACTGAAGACACCGGCGAGGGTCCCGCCCTCACGATGCACGGGCAGGCGGTGAAAGCTCTGCCAGCGTAGCCCCTTCCGGTGGGCAAGGCTCCCTTCGGGGGAAGGTCCGGGAGTCTGCAGGAGGAGCGAAACCGCCGGGGTGCCGAGGAGAGACTCCCGGTCGGGCAAGGCGAAACGCTGCTTCGCCGCGAGGTTCAGAAAAACGAGCCGCCCGGCAGCGTCCTCCACGAGCA
>JBKHAU010000464.1:0-2681 GCA_046542725.1 Opitutales bacterium | reverse complement strand
CTTCGGCTCCGAGAGCGGCAACTCCGAGAACTGCGCCCAGCAGATCGAAGTCGCCGCCAAAGCGGAGGGCTTCAAGACGTCTGTCGTCGACATGGGCGACTACGACGCCTCCCGCCTCGAATCTGAGGAGAACGTGCTCATCGTCGTCTCGACCTGGGGCGAGGGTGACCCGCCGGAGCGCGCGAGCGACTTCCATGCCTTCGTCATGGGCGAGTCCGCGCCCAAGCTGGAAAAGGTCAACTTTGCCGTCTGCGCTCTCGGCGACACCGGCTACGCCGACTTCTGCGAGTGCGGCAAACAATTCGACCGCCGCTTCGCCGAACTCGGCGCCAAGCGCATCTTCGACCGTGTGGACTGCGACGTGGACTTCGAGGAGCCCTTTGCCGAATGGCAGAAGGGCGCGCTCGCGGCCATGGTCGAGGCCACCGGGGTGAAGGAAAAGGCCACCGCACCTGCCGCCGTCGCCGCGCCCGTCGAAGCGATGGCCGGGGCCGCCTCCACCGCCTTCGGGGGGGTCGCCGCGCCCGTCGCCGAGCCGTGGTCAAAGAAGAACCCGTATCCCGCCCTCCTCAAAAACCGTTTCCTCCTCAACGGTTCCGGTTCGAAAAAGGAAACCCTCCACGTCGAGCTCGATCTCGGCGACTCGGGCATGACCTACGAGCCCGGCGATGTCCTCGGCGCCTTCGCGACGAACTGCCCCGAGGTGGTCGATGACTTCGTCCGCCTCGCCGGCTTCCGCGGCGATGAGATCCGCGAGGAGAACGGCGAGTACCATTCCCTCTCCGAGCTGCTCGCGACCTACGATGTGACCTCGCTCTCGAAGGCGTTCATGAAGAAGTACGCGCCCCTCGCGAAGAACAAGGCGCTCGACCGGGTCCTCGACGATGCGCAGGCCGACAAGCTGGGCGATTGGCTCTGGGGCCGGGAACTGCGCGACCTCTTTCTCGAGTTCCCCCCCTCCGACATGCTCAGCGTGGACCAGGTGCTGAACCTCCTGCGCAAGCTCCCGCCGCGACTCTACTCCATCGCCTCGAGCATCCAGGCGCACCCCAACGAGGTGCACCTCACGATCGCCGCGGTCCGCTACAACGCCCACGAAAAGGTGCGCAAGGGGGTCTGCTCGACCTACTTCGCGGACCGTATCGACGTCGGTGAGAACGTGCCCGTCTACCTCCACCACAACAAGAACTTCAAGCTCCCCGCCGATCCCAACACGCCCATCATCATGGTCGGACCGGGCACCGGCATCGCGCCCTTCCGTGCCTTCGTCGAAGAGCGCGTCGAAACCGGGGCCAAGGGCAAGAGCTGGCTCTTCTTTGGCGACTGGACCTTCCAGAACGACTTCCTCTACCAGACCGAGTGGCAGAAGTACCTCAAGACCGGCGGCCTCTCCCGCATGGACGTCGCCTTCTCCCGCGACACCGACCAGAAGGTCTACGTCCAGCACCGCATGCGCGAAAAGTCGAAGGAACTCTACGCCTGGCTCGAGGAAGGCGCCCACTTCTACGTCTGCGGCGACGCCTCCCGCATGGCCAAGGACGTTCACCAAGCTCTCATCGACTGCGTCGCCGAACACGGGGGCATGTCCCCGGAAGACGCCGAGGCCTACGTCAAGGACCTCCAGAAGTCCAAGCGCTACCAGCGCGACGTCTACTGAGTCGATACAGCTGAAGGCCGACCAAGCGGTCGCCGCGCGACCTTTCCCCATGGCGCTCCTCCCTCGCGGAGCGGGCGCTTGTCTCTTTCTGGGTCGCCTGGGAACGCCGATGCCCGCCTCGCAATCTTCACCGCTGGGGCCGACGGGGACGTCAGCGCTCCCGGGCGGCATCGCGGAGGCGTCCCCCGTCACTGCGCTCGTTTTCGGAGGCAAGGCCGAGGTCAGCCCTCGCAGGCTTCACCCCGGTTTTTGCCGGCCTGCCGAAGTGACGGATGCGGTCCGCCTTTTGACAGCGGCTCCGGGCGCGGCTTGGGTTGGGAGCTCAGATCAGCTCCTTGGGCATGTGATCCCATAGCGGGGGTCATTACGCAATTCTTGCATGCCCGCCTTTACACCGCGATGGGCGCTTTGATGGCAGGGTGGGGGTCGTAGCCGCGCAGTTCGAAGTGCTCGTAGCGAAAGTCCTCGAGCTGCTGCACGCTCGGGTCGAGGTGCATCGTTGGGAGCGGCCGGGGTTCGCGGGAGAGCTGGAGGTCCACCTGTTCGAGGTGGTTGGCGTAAATATGGAGGTCGCCGAAGGTATGGACAAATTCGGCCGCCTGCAGGCCAGTGACCTGTGCCACCATCATCGTGAGAAGGGCGTAAGAGGCGATGTTGAAGGGGACACCGAGGAAGAGGTCAGCGCTGCGCTGGTAGAGCTGACAGGAGAGTTCCCCGGCGGCCTCATCGACCCAGAACTGGAAGAGCGCGTGGCAGGGGGGGAGCGCCATGTGGTCGAGTTCGCCGGGGTTCCACGCGCAGACGAGGTGGCGGCGGGAGGAGGGGTTGCGGCGGATCGACTCGACGACCTCGGCGAGCTGGTCGACGCGCTTGCCGTCGGGCCCGCGCCAGTCGCGCCACTGCGCCCCATAGACGCGTCCGAGGTCGCCGGTTTCGGGGTCGGCCCACTCGTCCCAGATGCGGACCTTGTGCTCCTGCAGGTAGCGCACGTTGGTATCCCCCGCGATGAACCAGAGGAGTTCGT
>JBKHAU010000463.1:0-2697 GCA_046542725.1 Opitutales bacterium | reverse complement strand
GCCCGGCGGCGGGATCGCGGGCGGTGTGGGCGGCGCGACCATGGGCGACGGCGCGGAAACTGCCGATCCCGCTGCGTTCGCCGATGAGATCGCCCGCCGGGAGCGAACTCTCGAAGACCAGACCGAGGGCGTGGCGCGCGGCCTCCTCGGCGAGGAGGGCGGCGCTGCCGTCGGAGCCCAGTTCCTCGTCCGCCGTGATCACGACAGTCCAGCCGACCTGCCCGGCAAGGGAACTGCGCTCCAGCGTCTCGAGGGCCTTGAGCATGATGAGCAGGCCGCCCTTCATGTCGGCCGTGCCGGGGCCGCGCAGGCGCCCGTCGGGCAGCCGGGTGCAGTCCTGGAAGGGCGACTCCGGCCCGAAGACCGTATCCATGTGGCCGCTACAGAGCACCTGGACGGGCGCCTCCGGGTGTTTGCGCAGGCGCAGCGCGGCGCCCCGCTTGCCGGGCTCGAGGTCGAGGTGTTCGGCGGGGACCTCGAGCGCGGCGGAGAAGGCCTCCGCGAGCATCCCATGCATGTGGGCGAGGCCCTCGAGGTGGTGGGAGCCGCTGTTCTGCGCGCACCAGGCGAGGAGCGTCGCTTCCATCTCGGGCGCCTCGTCGTCGAGGCGGGCAAGGGCTTCGGTGGTGTTCATCGGCGGAAACCTCAGAGTCCGAACTCGGCGGGGTCGACGCCGCGGCGGGCGATGGCGGTGCGCACCGTTTCGAGATCGAGCTGGGCGCCGGGCGTGATGCCCTGGGCACGGAACCAGCCCTGGTTCATCTCGAGGCCGAACTGCACGGCCTCGCTCGCGGAGGACTTCGCCGTCTGGTCGTGTGGATACAGGCGCACAACCTGGAGGAGGACCCCTTCGGCATCGAAGAAGCCGAGGTCGAGCGGGATGAGCGTGTTCTTCATCCAGAAGGAGAGGCGCTGGGGCTCCTCGTAGACGAAGAGCATGCCGTGGTCGGGGGCGAGTTCGTCGCGATGCATCAAGCCGACGCGCTGCTCGGTCTCGCTGAGCGCAATCTCGGCCCGGATGGTGGTCTCGCCGAGGCGCAGTGGCTGAGGCTCGCGCAGGGGGGCGGCGGGACCGGCCGGGGCGGCCGGGTCGCACCCGACAAGACCGAGAAGGGAAACGAGAAGAAGCGCAACGCAGGCTCGGAGCATAGCCCCTTTGATGTGGACATGGGGGCGGTCCGGACAAGGGTAATCGGTCATGCCGAAGTCTTCCGCGACCTCGTTTTCGCCCCTTCTCTACGACTCCACCGAGCGTTCGGCCGATGCCCTCTATTTCGGGGGTGTGCAGGTGCCCGATGCCTTTATCGCCTTCGGCCATGAGGGGCGGCGCTATGCCGTGCTGGGCCGGCTCGAGATCGCGCGGGTGCGCCGGGAGGGGCGCTTCGACGAGGTCTTTTCGCTCGAGGAGTGGAGCGCCTGGGTGAAGGAGCAGGGGGAGGAGCCGTCCGTGCCGGCGATCATCGGGGCGCTCGCCGCGACGTATGGGATCGAAGGCTTCCGCATCGGCTTCGACTTTCCCGCGGGACTCGCGATCGCGCTGAGCAACCGGGGCTTTCCGCTCGAAACGACCAGCGGCCCGCTCTTCCCCGCGCGGCTGCAGAAGAGCGATGCGGAGGCGGCCGCCATCGCGGCGGGCAACAAGGCGAGCGCGGCGGGCTTTCGCGCGGTGGAGAAGGCGCTGCGCGCGGCCACCATCGGAAAGGGCGACAAGCTCTACCTCGACGGCAAGGTCCTTACCTCCGAGCGCCTCCGCGCCCTCGCCGACATCGCCTGCCTCGAGCAGGGCTGTGTGGCGAAGGACACGATCGTGGCGGGGGGCGACCAGGCCTGTGATCCGCACTGTCGCGGGAGCGGCCCGCTCCGCGCGCACGAGCTCATCATCGTCGACATTTTTCCCCGTTCGGCGAAGACGGGCTTCCATGGGGACATGACCCGGACCTATCTCAAGGGACGTGCGAGCGAAGCGCAGAAGGCCCTCTACCACACCGTTTTCGAAGCACAGCAGGCCGCCCTCGCGAAGCACCGGGCGGGTCGCAGCGGAAAGAAGATCTACGAGGAGGTGCATGCCTTCTTCTCCGCCCGGGGCTACGAGACGAAGGTCGTCGACGGCACGCCGGTGGGCTTCTTTCACGGTCTCGGGCACGGTCTCGGGCTCGAGGTGCATGAGCCCCCGCGGGTCAACGCGCAGGGCGCGCGCCTGAAGAAGGACCAGGTCGTGACGGTCGAACCGGGGCTCTATTACCCGGGGCTGGGCGGGGTCCGCGTGGAGGACGTCGTGCGGGTGAAGGCGGGTGAGCCGGAGATGCTCAGCCGCCACCCCTACCGCTGGCACATTCGCTGAGAGTCGGCTGGCGTCGCGCTCAGGCCACCTTGCGCGCGGCGGAGGTGGGAAGGGCGTCGAGGAACTGGGCCATGGCCTCGAAGTCCCGGGCCACGGCGCTGCGCCGTCCCTTTTCGTCGAGGCAGACCGGCTTGCCGCGGAAGGGAAGGCGGCGGAGGAGGACGGCGTCGCGGATCTGGTGCGGGCAGAGATCGGCCTGTTCCCACGCCACGCCCTGTTCGGCGAGGGCGCGCATCTTGAGGGCGAGGCGCGCGAGCATGCCCTCATGAGCGGCACCGGACTTGAGCGCGTTGAGGAGGAGCGAGCGGATCTTGGTCCCGCCGTAGGGGAGGCGTTGAAACTCCTCCGGGGCGAGG
>JBKHAU010000462.1:0-2703 GCA_046542725.1 Opitutales bacterium | reverse complement strand
GGCCCCGGTGGCGGTGGAAGCGGCCGGGGAGCGGCGGGGCTGGTTCAGCTTTCTCACCGTGCGCAACCAGCGGGTGGGCCATGCCATCGCGGTCTACTTTGTCCTCCTCGTGGCCTTTTCGGCGATGGAGTTTTCGCTCACCTTTCTCGCCGTCGAGCGCTTCGCCTACAGCCCACGGGACCTCACCGGAGTCTTTCTCTTTGTCGGGCTGGTGCTGGCCCTCACCCAAGGCTGGTTTGTGCGGCGCTATGCGGGGCGCATCGGGGAGACGCGGTGCGTCGTCGGCGGGCTCGTGGCCGGAGCTCTCGGACTCGCCGCGCTGGGATTGGCGCAGGGCGCCGGGCTCTTCTACGGCGGGCTGGCGCTGCTCGGGATCGGCATCGGCGTGACCAGTCCCACCCTCTCGGCCCTTGTCTCGCTCTATGCCGACCCGACCCGGCAGGGGGCCTATCTGGGAGCCTTTCGCTCCGCCGGGGCGCTCGCCCGGGCGGTCGGGCCACTCCTCGGCGCCGTTCTCTACTGGGGCCAAGGCTCCACCACGGCCTACCTCGCGGGCGCCGCATGTCTCGTCCTCGCCCTCCTTCTCGCCCTACCCCTGCCGAAGCCCGAGAAGGAGGAGCCGGCCGCGCCCTGAGCCGGCCGTCACCCGCCGTTGCGCTCCGTTAAACGCTTGCGTTTCAAATCGCCAAACCCAAGTTGGCAGGTTTTTCCACATTTGCCCTCCCGATGACTGACACCAGCTCTTTCCCGGCCCTCCTCGCGCAATCCTCGCAGCAGGGGTTCACCCTCAACACGTTGCTCTTCTTCGCCCTTCTGATGGTGGGGATGTACTTCCTCATGATCGCGCCCCAGCGCAAGAAGGAGAAGGAGCACAAGAAGATGCTCGCTGCCCTCAAGACGGGCGACAAGGTCATCACGATCGGGGGCATCTTTGGCACCATCACGGCGATCAAGGAGGACCGCTACCACGTCAAGGTCGACGATTCGACCCGCCTCGAGGTTCTCAAGTCGGCCATCCAGACCCGTCCCAGCGACCCCGCCGCGATCGAAAAGAAATAGGCCCCTCGCTGCCGCCCTGTCCACGAAGCCCCGCCCGCCGGCTGCCACCTCCGCGCCCCCTTCATTATGAACGGTTCGACCCTCGCCCGTCTCGCCATCTCGCTCGCCTTTGTCCTTTGGGCGGTTTTCGCCCTCACCCCGGTCAACGACACGCCCTTTGACGAGTATCTCGTCGAGCGGGTCACCGCCCGCCTCGATGCCGAGGGCACGCAAGTCCTCAGCGAGGAGGAGAATGAGGCCGCCTTCCGCGATCTCCTCGCCCGGGCCGAAGCCCGCGTCGCCGCCAGCGTGGCCGACGAGGACGAGACAAACAGCACGCTCTACCTCGAGCTCCTTGGCCTCACCCGCGACGAGAATATCGACCTCGCGGATTACTACGCGGACCTGCGGATCCGCGACGTCGCCAACCTGACCAAGCGCAACAGCCTCGTCCTCAATCGCCTCCTGCGCGACTCGAAAGGCGAGCTGCAGCCCGGTCTCGATCTCGCCGGCGGGGTTTCCGTTACCCTCGAGATCCCCGAGGACACCCTACAGGAATCCGGCTTTCTGCGCGAGCAGGAGCTGGAGCAGGCGCGCGAAGTGATCGTCGACCGCATCGACGCTTTCGGCGTGGCCGAGCCGACTGTGCGCATCCGCGGGAACAACCAGATCGAGGTCCAGATCGCCGGTGCCAGCACCGAGCAAAACACGGAGATCATCAAGGACCTCATCCGCCCGGCGAAACTCGAGTTCAGCCTGGTGCATCGCACCGCCCGCCCCTCCCCGGACTCGACCCCGCCCCTCGGCTATGTCGTGCGCTACGAGGAGCGTGACGACCCCGAGAGCGGCCGCATGCTCGAGATTCCGCACTACGTGAAGCGCATCCCGGTGATGACGGGAGAGGCGATCGACCGTGCCCGCGCCCGTATCACCCAGACCGGCGGCTTCGAGATCCAGATGGATTTCACGGGGGAAGGGGGCGACACCTTTGCCGAGGTCACGCGCCAGATCGCCCAAGAGAATAGCGGGCGCACCATCGGCCAACTCGCCATCATCCTCGACGACAAGGTGGTCTCCGCGCCCACCGTGCGCGAAGCCATCACCGGGGGCAGCGCCGTCATCACCGGCCAGTTCAGCCAGCGCGAGGCCCTCGCCCTCGCGACTGCCCTGAACAACCCCCTCGCGATCGAACTCGAGATCGCCGCGATGAACAACGTGAGCGGCACCCTCGCGGAGGAAGCCAAAAGCGCCTCCATCCTCGCCGCCACGATCGGCGCCGGGCTCGTCGTGCTCTTCATGGTCGGCTGGTATGGTCTCGCCGGAGTCGCGGCCGTGCTCACCGTGACGATCAACGTGCTCCTCGTCATGGGCGGTCTGGCCGCCTTTGGCGCCACCATCTCCCTCCCCGGCGTCGCCGCCCTTGTCCTGACCGTGGGCATGGCAGTGGACGCCAACATCCTCATTTTCGAGCGCATCCGCGAAGAACTCCAAGCGGGCAAGAACATGCGCCACGCCGTCACCGACGGCTACGGCAAAGCCCTTTCCACGATTCTCGATGCGAATGTCACGACGCTCATCACGGCCCTGATTCTGATCTACTTCGGGACCGGTCCGGTGAAGGGCTTTGGCGTCACCCTCTCGCTCGGGATCGGCTCGACCATCATC
>JBKHAU010000461.1:0-2715 GCA_046542725.1 Opitutales bacterium | reverse complement strand
TCTGCGCCACCGTCACGCTCGTCTTGAAGGCTGTTTTCTGACCGTAGCCCAGTCGCGTGATGATGAAGAGGAAGATGAGCGGGTTGCCGATGAGCACGAAGAGCGCAAGGATGAGCGCTTCCATCCAGGCCTCCCGCGCCTCGCCGAACTCCATCTGCACGCCGAGGGTGAGGAAGAAGACCGCAACAAAGAAGTTCATCAGCGGATGCACCCGGCGCCGCAGATCGTCGTTGTAGGGCAACTGGGCGAGGCTGATCCCCGCGAGAAAGGCCCCGATTTCAAGCGAAAGCCCGAGGATCTCCGCTCCCAGCACAACCATGAAACACCAGCAGAGGGCCCAGAGGAAGACGACCTCGGGGGAGCGCGCGGCCCAGCTGAAAGGCCGCGGCAGGAGGTAGCGTGAAGCGAGCAGGACCGCGACACAGATCAGCCCCATCCCGCCAAACGCTTTTCCCACCCCGAGGGCGATGTTTCCGGCCGTCATCTCCTCGCCCTCTCCGAACCCGGTGAGGAAGGTGAGGGCGAAGATCACGACGATGTCCTGAACGAGGAAAATGCCCACCGCGATGCGCCCATAGAGGCGGTTGAGGTCGCCCAACTGGTCGAGCAGCTTCACCACCACGACGGTGCTGCTGAAAGTGAGGCCAGTGGCGAGAAAGACCGACTCCATGACCGAGAAGTCGAGCAGGTAGCAGAGAACAAAGCCCCCCGCCGCGGTGAAGACGACCTGCCCCAGTCCGGCCGCCACTGCCACCTTTCCGACATCCCTGATTTTGTCGAAGCTCAGCTCCAGCCCGACGAGAAAGAGGAGCAGCGCGATCCCGAACTCCGCGATGAGTTCCAGCGAGTGGTCCATCTCGACCAGCCCGAGGGCCGGGCCGACGACGAGGCCCGCGACGATGTAAGCCACAATCGTCGGGACCCGCGCATACCTCCCGATAAACGCGGCGATGGCGGCGGCAATGAAGAGCACGCCCAGGTTTTGGAGAAAGAAGAGTTCGTCCACAGCGTCCCCTTCAAACTCCGCGGAACCGGCTTCCTCGCCAAGTCTAAAGCGGCCTTCTCCCAAGTGGCCGACCTTGAGCAGGACGTGGTCAAGCGAGGCTGTCGTGGGATTTTGGGACATCCACCCCGGCCGCATGACGCCCGGGTCGTCTGCTTTGCCGAAAACCTTGTCGGGCGAGCGTTTCGGCGCTCACCCCTATCGGCGGTGGAACTTCACCAGAACGTCGTCGCGTGGGGCCAGGACGACGTCGAGGCGGGCGTCGAGGGAGGGTGGCTCCTTGTATTCGAGTTCATAGGAGGCGAGGAGGGTCCCGACCGCGGTCGGCTGGAGCACGCGCGCGAGGGGCACGCCGGCGCAGACATGGGCACCCCCGCCGAAGAGTCCATGGACGTCGCGTGCGGGCATGCCGGAGCCCTCCATGAAGCGCTCGGGGCGAAACGCCAGAGGGTCCTCGTAGCACTCCTCGATGAAGTGCCCAAGGGTGTGAAGGTGATTCACCCAGCGGCCGGCGGGGATCTCGAAGCCGTTGAACTCGAACGCTTTCTTCGTCAGGCGGGGAAAGGCCATGCTCGGTGGGCGGAGGCGTTCGACCTCCATGCAGGCGGCCCGCAGGCAGGGCCAGTCCTTCATGTTGGTGAAATTGTCTCCTGTCCATTTCGCCAGCTCGGCGTCGATGCGCTCCTTCCAGCGGGAGGTTTGAGTGGTGAGAAGGACGTTCCAGAGCACCGTCTGCGAGGTCGTCGTGGAGCCCGCCATCATGAGCTGGGAAAGGTCGTGAATGAGCTCCTTGCGCGGGATTGGTGGCTCGTCCCTCGGATGGGCGGCGAGGCTGACGGAGAGAATGTCGTCGCCCGGACTACCGTTCTTTTCGCGGTCTTCGAGGATCGAGTCGAGGTAGGCGAAGATCTTGCGGCGGCGATAGAGGCGGTCGGGGCGCAGGTAGTAGAGGTGGCGCCAGGGGCCAAGGCTCTCGGCCTTGAGCATCATCTTGTTGGAGAGCGCCATCGTCTCGTCCATCCCCTCGGGGAGATCGACCTGCATGAGGACGCGGCTCGTCATCTTGATGATGATGCGCATGCAGAAGAGACGAAAGGGGACCCATTCACCGTCGTGACGCGCGATCTCGCGGTGGATCGTCTCGGTCATCGCGGCGGTGTGCGGCATGATCGCACTGGGCTTGAAACCGGCCGTCACGCGCCGCCGCTTTTTCACGTAGGGCGTGCCCTCGAGCTGGTTGAGATAGCGGTCGCTGAACTGCTCGCGGAAGTGCCGGTTGGACGTCGGATAATCCCAGAGCTCCTTGTCGCCCCAAATCACCTTGTTGGCCTCGACCCCGGCCATGGCGATGCGTTCCTCACCGTGCTGACGAAGACGGAAGATGGGCCCGAGCCGGCGGTAGGCGTCGAGGATCGTCTCGATCGGGCGCTCGGCATAGGCGCGGTCCCAGCTCTGCGGCGCGCCCCGCGCGTTCTTGGGTTCGTAGAGCGGCAGTTCAGTGGCGGGTCGAAGGGTGTGCTGGATCATGTCACCGATCATTCAATACGGACCCCGGGCAGGGGTGAAAAAGGTGGGTTGGTTTGGCGGGAGGGTGGTGAATTTAGCAGCTTCGATACCCATTGTGTGGGCGCGGCTGGGGAGGGCGGAAAGATGGGGAGGCAGAAAAATGAAAGGGAGGAGGGGGCGTGGGGACTCACCTCGCGGAGGCGCCC
>JBKHAU010000460.1:0-2716 GCA_046542725.1 Opitutales bacterium | reverse complement strand
GGCGTCCCCGACGGCGAAGACGCGGCGATTGCTCGTGCGCAGGTGCGCATCCACCTCGACGCCCGTGCGCGCATCGTAGCGCACGCCGGCGGCCTCCAGCCCGAGGCCTTCGACATTGGGCGCGCGTCCCATGCCAACGAGGATCTCGTCGACCTCGTGCTTCGATGATGTCCCATTTTTTGATGACACGATCTGGCGACTCTTCCCCTCGCGGTGGATCGCTTCCATCTTCGCCCCGAAATGTATCCGCACGCCATCCTCCTCGAGCGCGTGCTGCACGACCTCGGCGGCCTCGGCGTCGTCCTTTGGGAGAATGCGGTCCCTTTTCTCGAAGAGGTGGACTTCGCTTCCGAAGCGGGCGAAGGCCTGGGCCATCTCGCAGCCGATGGGACCTGCGCCGAGGATCGCGAGCCGTCGCGGCAGCTCGGTGAGGGAAAAGACCGACTCGTTCGTCAAGGGCTCGGCTTCGGCCAGGCCGGGAAGGGGCGGCACGACGGCCCGCGCCCCCGTCGCGATGACCGCCTTGGAAAAACGGAGCTGGCGGTCGCCCACCGCGATCGTGCGCTCGTCCGTGAAGACCCCCTCGCCGAGATACACGTCGACCCCCAGCGACCGCAGTCGCTCGGCGGAGTCGTTGGGCGCGATCCTCGCCCGCAGTCGACGCATGCGCCCCATCATGGCCGGGAAGTCCACCTTCACGTCGGCCGTATTGACGCCGTGCGCGCCCGCCCGTCGCACGGTGGCGGCAGCCGACGTTGAGACAGTCACCTCCGAGTGCATGCCGCTCGACGAGGGCGACTTTCGCCCCCAGCCCGGCGGCCCCCACCGCGCTGACGAGTCCGCCCGAGCCGGCGCCGACGACGACGAGGTTGTAGGTCCCGTCCGGGGTCGGGTTTTTCCAGTCGGAAGGAGCCACCTGGCGGCGCAGCTCCTGGTTGGCGTCGGTGTCGGGTGAAAAGAGGATGTGGCTCATGGCTGAAGGGACGATGCGCATGTAAAGAAAAGGTGGATACGGAAGCGCGAACGGCTGTCGCCTCTCGGGGCAGGTCTTGTGAGGGGAGACGAAGACGGCGGCGGAAAATTCCGTTGCGGAGGACTATCTACGCCCCCACCGCGTCCGGGGCAAAAGTGGTTGCCACTTGATGCCGCGTCGAAAGGCGAGTTCGATCAAGTTGCAAGGATGGTCGCGCCTTTCCGCAGCCGGCCCCGCGACGACCGGCCACTGATCCATGAAGACACGAGAAGAGCGCGACAACTCCGACCCCGTGGAACCCGCCGGGAAGGCGTCGACAGCGCCTGTGGGGCGCTCACCGACGGTCTCGATCGTGGTCCCGGTCTATCGGGACCATGCGGCACTGGCGTCGTTGCTCCCGCGCTTGCGCGAGGGAACGGCGAACGAGGTGCTCGTCGTGGGGGTGTGCGACGATCAGGAGGCGGAGGCGGTGGCGCGCGCCGCGGACGAGCGCTGGCTGGCGGCGCCCGCGCCCGGACGGGCGGCACAGATGAACCTGGGGGCCGCCGGCGCACAGGGCGATGTCCTCCTCTTCCTCCACGCCGACACGCAGGTCATGTGCGATGTGGCCGCCGGTGTGCGCCGGTCGATCGCGGGGGGGGCGGTGGGCGGAGCCTTTGCGCGTCGCTTCGACGCTCCCTCGCGCTTCCTGCGGCTGACGTGTCGTCTGGCCGATTGGCGGGGACGGCGGTGGGGATGGTTCCTCGGCGACCAGGGGATTTTTGCCCGGACGGAGGTGTTTCGCGCGCTCGGCGGGTTCCCGCTCTGGGACCGCTTCGAGGATCTCGAGTTTTCGCGCCGCCTCGCCCGCCAAGGCCCGACGCAGCTCCTGCAGCCGCCCCTCGTCTCCTCCGCCCGCCGCTTCGCCGAGGGAGCGATCCGGCGCACTCTGAAGGACCTCGGCCTGACCGCGCGCTATCTCGCATCCTCGAGAAATATGCCGACGGCGGGGAATAGACAGCGGGGTCGGGCACTTCCCCCGATCTGAAACCAGCAAGTTCCATCGCCGCCGGATCGGCCGCCTCCCGTCTCATCATGTCTTCACCCGTCTCCCGCAAAACCCTCCTCCAGGGCCTCGGCGCGCTCCTCGTCATCGCCGTCCTGATCGTGCTCGTCCGTTCCCTTCCGGTCGGTGATTGGCTGGAGCAGTTCAATCGCTGGGTAGGGGAGGCGGGGGCCGCCGGCAAGCTGGCCTTCGTCCTCGTTTACATGGTGGCCGCCGTCGCTTTTCTGCCCGGCAGCATCCTCACCGTGGGGGCGGGGTTCGCCTTTGGCCTGATCTGGGGATTTGTGCTCGTCTCGGCCGGTGCCACCCTGGGCGCGGCGGTGGCCTTTCTCATCGCGCGGCACGGTGCGCGCGACTGGGTTGCGAAACGTCTCGCGGCGAACGCCAAGGCGCAGGAGGTGGACCGGGCGGTGAGCGAGCGTGGCTGGAAGATTGTCCTTCTTCTGCGGCTCTCGCCGGTCTTTCCGTTCAACGCCCTCAACTACATCCTTGGTCTCACCGGCGTCCGCTTCTGGCACTATGTGCTGGCGAGCTGGAGCGGAATGCTGCCCGGGACGCTGCTCTACGTCTACCTTGGCTGGGCCGGGCGCCGTGGTCTGGAAGCGGCCGCGGACGAAGGAGGGACCCGCACGATGGAGATGGTCTACATGGGCCTTGGCCTGCTCGCCACCCCCGCGGTGACGGTCTACGTGACCCGC
>JBKHAU010000459.1:0-2731 GCA_046542725.1 Opitutales bacterium | reverse complement strand
TCAAGCGCGGCCTCCGTCCACTTCATCCACAGATTGCGCCGATGTTCGCAGATTGAAGACAAGGCGTTTGCGCTGGAGGCTGGGAGCGCCGAAATTGAGGAGGAGGCCCCGTCGAAGTCCGGTCGCTTTGAGGTAGTGGATGACCTGTGCTTCATCCACCCCGCCCAGCTTTTGCAGAGCCTTGAGTTCGACGATGACTTCTCGGAAGCACACAAAATCAGCCTGGTAGACGGCAATGACCTCACCCCGATAGGCGACCGGTAGGCGGGCCTCACGTTTGAAGGGAATGTGTCGAACAGTGAATTCTCTCGCCAACGCGATCTGATAGACGGGCTCGAGGAAGCCATGCCCGAGTTCTCGGTGAACCGCCATCGCCGCCCCGATGATGGCATAGGTCTGGTCGTCCTTTTTCTGAGAATCTGCGTTCATCGGCGTCAACGGCGGATTGATCGTGCGGCTGCCTGTCACGCGGTCAGTTGAAAGAGGGGCAAGGCGGCGAACGTTAATCTCTGCCCGAGATGAACCCGGGGCAAGCGTTTCTGAGATGAGGCGCACGCGGGAAAGTGGAGCGCCGTCGTTGCGAAGTGCGCTCTCCTTTTCCTGGCTTTGCGGTCGTCGCGCGCCTTGGCGTGAATCTGAATCGAAGCTACACCGCGGCGGCGTCGACGCCGCTGAGGACGAGTTCGCCTTCGAGGGTGGAGACGCTCGCAGAGGTCACGCGGACAGGCACGATTTCGCCGACGAGGCGGGCATTGCCGGCGAAAACGACTTTGCGGTTGCCGGGGTTGCGGCCCATGAAGAGGCCGTCACCGCGGCGCGCAGGGCCTTCGACGAGGACGTTCTGGACGGTGTCGAGGCAGGACTGGTTGCGCGCAAGGGAGTGTCTTCCAAGGATCTCGAGCAGCGCCTTGTTGCGGGCTTCCTTCTCCTCGGGGGACACGTCGTCGGGCAGCTCGGCCGAGGCCGTGCCGGAGCGCGGAGAGTAGCGAAAGATGTAGGCCATGTCGAAGCGCAGCTCGTCGAAGAGGTCGCGCGTCTGGGCAAAGTCATCTTCGGTCTCGCCCGGGTAGCCGACGATGATGTCGGTCGAAAAGGTGATCTCCGGGCGCACTTCGCGCAGCTGGGCGACGATCTCGCGGAAGCGGCGCACGGTGTAGGGCCGGCGCATCGCCTTGAGCACCCGGTCGCTCCCGCTCTGGAGCGGGAGGTGGACATACGGCATGAGCTTCTCGAGCCGCCCGTAGGCGGCCACGAGGTCCTTCTGAAAGCCGCGGGGATGGGGCGAGGTGAAGCGGATGCGCTCGAGTCCGGAGATGGCGTTGACCCGCTCGAGAAGCTGCACGAAGGGGCTCTGGCCGGCGACGTGCGGCATCTGGCGCATGCCGTAGCTGTTCACGATCTGGCCGAGAAGGGTGACCTCCTTCGTGCCGCGCGCGACAAGGCGCTCGATCTCCTCGCAGATCGCGTCCATCGAGCGGTAGCGCTCGACGCCACGTGTCTTCGGCACGATGCAGAAGCTGCAGTGCATGTTGCAGCCCTGCATGATGCTGACGAAGGCACTCACCTCGCGCTGCTCGCGGTGGTCCCGGATGGTCTCCTCCGAGCCGGCCTCGGCCGCGAGGTCGACGATCGTCGAGGGGCGTGGCCCGAGTCCCTGCTGGGAGGCGATAAACTGGTCGAGCATCTCGGGCACGCGGTGAAACTTCTGCGTGCCGACGAGCAGGTCGAGGTCGGGAAGGGAGTCGAGGAGCTGCTCACCGCGGTTTTGCGCCATGCAGCCCATCACCCCGAGGACGAAGTTCGGATCGGTCCGCTTGCGTTTGGCGAGGCGGCCGGACTTGCCGATGGCCTTCTGCTCCGCCTGGTCGCGCACCGCACACGTGTTCAGGAGCACGACATCGGCCTCGTCCTCGTGCCCGACCATGGAGTAGCCGCGGGCGCGAAGGAGGGCCGCTACGGCCTCGGAGTCGCGCTCGTTCATCTGGCACCCGTAGGTCTTGATGAATACCCGGTTCATGCGGAGAAGGAGGCGGAAAGCTAGGTCGGCGTCGGTCCCGGTCAATGGCAAAGCGGGCGAGGCGCGGGTTCTCAGGAGGCTGGAGGCGCGAGGCTCGCGAAGATGGCCTCGAGGTCCTTGCGGCCCGCGGGCTTCACGAGATGACGGTCGAAACCGGCCTCGAGAGTGCGTTGCCGGTCCTCTTCCTGCCCCCAGCCGGTGAGGGCGACGAGCAGCACGTCCTCGCGCCAGGGAGCGTCGCCCATTTGCCGGGCGGCTTCGTAGCCATCCATCTCGGGCATGCCGATGTCCATGAGGATGACACGGGGACGAAAACTGGCGGCCACTTCGAGGGCTTCGCGACCGTTTTGCGCCGTGCGCACCTCGTGACCGAGCTTGCGCACGAGAAGGCTGAGGACGATGAGGGCGCTTTCGTTGTCATCGACGACGAGGACGCGGCAGCCCCCGCGCTCGGCCGGCGGCGCGGCGAGGGGCGCCGCGGTCGCGGGTGGTGCCGCTGAGCGGGCGGGCAGGCGAATGCTGAACGTGCTGCCCCGGCCCGGCCCCGGACTGGAGACGGAGATCTCGCCCCCATGCATCGTCACGAGGGTGCGCGCGAGGGTCAGTCCGATGCCGAGGCCGCTGTAGGCGTGAGCCTCGCCGTTGTCGAGTTGAGTGAACATCTCGAAAATGCCGGCGAGGTGCTCGCGGCGGATTCCGATCCCGTTGTCCTCC
>JBKHAU010000458.1:0-2735 GCA_046542725.1 Opitutales bacterium | reverse complement strand
GGCGTGCGTTGTTCGCCGAGGAGAATGGCGCGTCCATCGCCGAGGATGGTGAAACGGCCATATTGGTGCCCGGCGTAGGCTTGGGCGAGGGGGGCCGCGCCGGGCGGCAGTTCATTGCCCGCGAAGACCGACGCGTTCTTGACCAGCATTTCCGGGTCGAGGCCGAGTTCCTCGGCGAGCGGGCGGTTGAGGATGACAAGGCGGGGAGCGGCCACGGGGGTCGGAGCGACCGCGACGTGCAGGCTCGCCGGCAGGGCCGCGTAGGTGTGCTCCAGCTGCCAACCCGCCGGGGAGGACGTGGCGCCGAGTGGGGACGGTGCGGTCGGGTGCATCGGCGAAGCTGTACCTTCTTGGGCGCGCCGTCCACCGCGCCGAGGAAATGGAGGAGCAGTCCTTCCCGGCTTGTTCCACGATCCGTGACGAGCGGTCACTCTATTTTGATCGAGTCGCAGCTGAGGGAACGTGCCGGCCAGCAATTGGGGCGGTTTGCATGCTGGCTCAGGAGGGAGCGCTGCAGACTGCAAACGGTCAAAGCCAGACAAGCGAGGGTACCCAGCCCACCGATGAGAGCCGGAGAAGCATGGGGAGTGAGGACGAAGAGATGGCACGCCCGTTGCGGGCGAAAGTGGCGACCCTGAGCGAAGCGTCATGCCCTACGTCCACCCCCTCCTCCAAATTCACCGAGACCCGCCGAAGGGGCGGCCCCGATCGGTCGACAACCGGGACGTGAGCCACCGGGCGAGGGCGCGCGACGGTCTGCCGGAGAGGAGGCGAGGTCAGATCCGATGTGGATAGCGGCCGTTTTCGGGGCGTTGCTCGTCGTTCTCATCCTCGTCGATGTCTTCATCACCGTCCTTTCGGTGAGTGAGTCGCGCGGGCCGGTCGAGCGGTGGTTGAGCCCGTTGATGTGGTCGATCTGCCGGTGGGCAGGAAGGGTTTTCCGTCGCCGCGAAGCGTTCGCGACCCTCTGTGGCCCCTTGCTCGTGGTCAGTACACTCGTCTTGTGGTCCGCGAGCATGGTTTTTGGTTTTGCACTCGTTTACTGGCCGCTGCTCGCCGGCGGTATCGCCTCCAGCGGAGGCGCGCCCGCGGAATCGTTCGGGGCGGCGCTCTATTTCAGCGGCTTCACCATCACGACCCTTGGGGTCGGTGATCTTTACCCAGTGGGAGCAATGGCGCGCGCGGTCACCGTCGGTCAGGCGTGGCTGGGCTTCACTTTTTTCACGCTCACCATCTCTTATATCCTGTCTGTCTATGGTGCCGTTCGTGAACGCAACCACCTGGCGGCCAGCCTCGATGCCCTGAGCGGGCGGACCGGGGAGTCCTGCGAACTGTTTGCGCGACTGGAGGGCGACCCGGGCCGGGGAACCCTTCTCAATCATCTGCGCGAATCCTTTGTCGCGCTGCTGACGGCTCATCGGCAGTATCCAGCAATTCATTACTTCAGGCTTCCGACAGCAAAGTATTCGACTGTGCGCATGTTCTTTCTGGCGCTCGACTACCTGGCGATACGCCAGGCGCTCAGTCCCGATGCGGACGCTTCGGCCGATTCCTTTGAAGTCGCGGTCGAGGAGACGCTCAGCGGATTCATGCGCATGGTCCTTCCCTCCCGGCACGGGAAGATCACGCCGACGGCGGAGGAGGTGGATCGTTGGAAGGCGCATCTGGAGCGCTCTGTCGCGCTCGCGCGTCAGCGCGCGAGCGTGTCACCCGACGCCGCGGCCGATTCGGAGCGGTATGTGAGCAGGCGCCGGGAGTGGGACGGAATGCTGCGCGCCCTTGCCGAACACTACGCCGGGGACTGGGAGGAACTGACGCGAATGCAAGGCTCGCCCGGCCCTGCATAGAGGCCCCCGCGCCGAGCAGAGGTGTCCGGTCATGAATTGACTGCTCGCATCGGCGCCAGTAGCGACGCCAAAAACACGGCCCCGAAATTTGTCGTCAGCCGGAGCAGGCATACCTTTGCACGTGAGCAGCTACTACTTCTCCCGAATTCTCGATGCTCCTTTCGCTCAAGCAGAGGAGCGTGTGGTCGAGGCCCTCAAGGCCGAAGGCTTCGGCGTCCTGACCGAAATCGATGTGCAGGCGACGCTGCGCAAGAAGCTGGAGACCGAGTTTCGGCCCTACAAGATCTTCGGTGCATGCAACCCGCAGATGGCGCACCGTGCGCTCCTCGCGGAGGACAAGATCGGGGTGATGCTGCCTTGCAACGTCATCTTGCAGGAGGTCGGCGACGGTCGCACCGAAGTGGCTGCAATCGACCCCGAGGTCTCCATGCAAACGGTCGGCAACGAGCAACTCAATGGCATCGCCGCCGAAGTCGGCCGGCGTCTGCGCATGGTCGTGGAAGCACTCTGAAAACATCTCCGGCGGCGTTGGACCCGGCGGATCGCGCCGCCTCCGAGAACAACAGAAAGGACTCGAGACAATGGACCTGATGTCATTACTTGCACAAATGCACCATTCCCCCGGTGGATCCTGGATGTGGTTTGGCCACTGGGGGGCATGGCTTCTCTGGATCCTCGTCGTCCTCGCCGCTTTCGCCCTCCTTTGGCGACTGTTCGGACGGGGCGGACGAAAGTAGGGCACTCCCTCTCGAGGACATGGCCCGAAAGGCGGAGCGTCGCGTTTAGGCGGAGTCTTGGGGGCGACGGAAGCGGCTCACGGCGGGGTTTGGTCGCGCTACCCAGCAGCGGTGGATTGAGAAAAAAAGGGGGGCGGCAGACGCGCCAAAC
>JBKHAU010000457.1:0-2748 GCA_046542725.1 Opitutales bacterium | reverse complement strand
TCGCCGAAGCCGAGGCGCTGTTTCACTTCGGGGACCTGTTCGAGTTCATCGAGGAACTCCTGGATATCGAAGTCGGCCACGATGAACTCACCGAACTCGAAGGTCGGCGTCTTGCTCTGCCCGCTGATCTCGATCATGCGCTGCATATTGGCCTTGCTCGAAAGCACATCGCGGATCTCGACCTCGACGCCGTGCTGGGAAAAAAAGCTGACCGCCTCGCGGCACCAGGGGCAGCCGGGCTTGATGTAGAGGAGGGGAGTGCGTTTCGTCGTCACGTGCATCATTAGGCTCTCACGAGGGCGTCCTGGCAATGGATTTCGAGTGGGGAAGGGCGGGCCGGCGCCGCCCTTGAAGGCGCCCTCGGCGCTTGCCAGCGGGGCGACGGTGGCATGCGCTGGACGCTTCATGGCGAAGAGTGAGCACCAGCTGGCGATCGAGATCAAAGGGGCGCGGGTACACAATCTACGGAACCTCGAGGTCACCCTGCCGCGCGGCGCCCTGACGGTCTTTTGCGGGGTGAGCGGGAGCGGCAAGTCGAGCCTCGCCTTCGACACGCTCTACGCCGAGGGCTACCGCAAGTACATCGAGAGCCTCAGCACGCGCGCGCGGCAGGTTCTCGAGCAGCTTCCGCGACCGGAGGTGGACTACATCCATGGGCTCAGCCCGGTCATCGCGGTGGAGCAGGATCCGGGGGCGGGGACGAACCCGCGCAGCACGGTCGGCACGGTCTCGGAGATCGCGGACTATGGCCGCCTCCTCTGGAGCCTCGCGGCGACCCCGCTTTGCCCCCTCGATGGTGCCCCCATCGTGCGGCGGACGCTCGATGACTGGATCGAGGAAATCCTCGGAACGCATGGCGCAGCGGCCCCCCGCGCCGTCCTGCTCGCTCCCTGGATGGAGGCCAAGCCGTCGGTCCTGCGCCCCGAGTTGCCCCATCTGCGCCAGCGCGGCTGGGAGCGGGTGCGGGTCGACGGCGAGCTGATGCACCTCGACGATTTTGAGCAGAGCCTGGGGGGACGGAATCCGGTGCGGGTCGAGCTCGTGATCGACCGGCTCGTCCTGCGCGCGGACCAGCGCTCACGCCTGGCGGATTCGCTCGAGCTCGCCTTTCGCGAGGGTGACAAACGGGCCGTGCTGCTGGTCGAGCGGGACCGCGAGGCAGGCACCTGGCACGAGGTGGCGCTCTCCCAGGATCTGAGCTGTGCGGCGTGTGGCACGGTCTATCCGGAGCTCACCGCCCGCTCCTTTTCCTGGAACCATCCGGAGGGCGCCTGCCCGACCTGCGGGGGGCTGGGCCACACCCTGCAGTTCGCCCCCGAGCTGGTCGTGCCCGACCCCTCGCTGCCGGTGCGCAAGGGGGCGATCAAGCCTTGGCGCCTCGGCTCCAAGCGCATGATCATCGAGCGCAACGCCCTCCTCCGCCAGCTCGCCGAGCAACTGCCCTTCGACCCCCTCGTGCCGTGGGCGGAACTGCCGGAGGCCGTGCGCGAGACGATCCTGCACGGGGCGGGGGAGCGCGAGTTCGCCTTCAAGCTCAAGCCGGGCAACCGCAAGCCCGAGCCCCAGACCTTTCCGGGGGTCCTTGCCGACCTCGAGAAGACCCGTCGCGAGACGCGCAGCGAGGGATTGCGGGCGCGGCTCATGGCCTACCAGGTGGCCCAGGACTGCCCGGACTGCAGGGGGCGGCGGCTCTCCGCCCTGAGCCGGGCGGCGCTGCTCGAGGACCTCGCCTTTGACGCCTTCATGGCCCTGCCGCTCGACGAGGCGCATCGGTGGATCGCGGCCTATCTCGCACGCTGCCGCGAGAGTGCGGGCGAGCACACGGGGCGCGCGAGCCAGGTGCTCGAGGTCGTGGAAGGACTCGAGGCGCGCCTGCGCTTTCTCGTCGCGGTCGGCCTGGGCTACCTCTCGCTCGATCGGCCCTTCCACAGTCTCAGCGGGGGCGAAAGCCAGCGGGTGCGTCTCGCGACCCAGCTCGGGATGGGCCTCGTGGGAGTGACCTATGTGCTCGATGAGCCCACCATCGGCCTGCACGCGGCCGACGTCGAGCGGCTCCTGCAGACCCTCGAGGAACTGCGCGACCGGGGAAATACCCTCGTCGTCGTGGAGCACGAGCCGCTCATCCTGCGCGCCGCCGACCATCTCGTGGAAATCGGGCCGGGAGCCGGTGAACAGGGCGGGCAACTCGTCTTCGCGGGCACTCCGGCCGAGGCCATGGCCGACCGCCGCTGCCTCACCGGAGCCTACCTGAGCGGGCGTCGTCGTCTCGAAAAAGAGGTCCCGACGCGCCGGCCGAGCGGCGCCTGGCTGACCGTGCGGGGCGCGCGGGAGCACTGCCTGCGCTCGATCGACGTGTCCTTTCCGGTCGGTCTGCTGACTTGTGTCGCGGGCATCAGCGGCTCGGGCAAGAGCACGCTCGTCAACGGGATCCTCGGGCGGGCGGCGGCCTTTCGCCTCAACCGCGCCAAGACCATTCCCGGGCGCCACGACCGGGTGGAGGGCCTCGAGCACTTCGAGCGGGTGATCACGGTCGACCAGGCCCCCATCGGTCGCAGCCCGCGTTCCAATCCCGCCACCTTCACCAAGCTCTTCGACGAGATCCGTGCCCTCTTCGCGAAGTGCCCGCTCTCCAAGGTGCGGGGCTACGGGCCGGGTCGGTTCTCCTTCAATGTGCGGGGGGGACGTTGTGAACAATGCCAGGGCGACGGCCAGATCCGTCTCGACATGCAGTTCCTCACCGACGTCTAC
>JBKHAU010000456.1:0-2749 GCA_046542725.1 Opitutales bacterium | reverse complement strand
TTTGGAGGGTGCCCGGACATGCTGGCAATCATCGAGGTCCTGCGCCTCATCCTGCCGGCCACGATCACCGATAGCGAAGAAGAGATAGCCATCCTGAAAGACGAGGCGGGTGCCAAAGTGGAAGGAGGTGTCGATGTAGAGGTCGAGGGGCGCCTCGAAGATCGTTTCCTCGTCGCTCCAGCGGTCGCCCTCGATCCGGCCGCGCACGATCTTGGTCATGCTCACGTCCTGGCCGCCGCGGCGGGCCGGGTCGCTGAAGGCGAGGTAGATCCAGCCGTTTTTGGCGTAGTCGGGATGGGGGGCGACTTCGAGCAGTCCGCCCTGGCCGCGGGAAGTGACTTCGGGGATGCCTTTGATCGTGCCGGTGAGCTCACCGTCGCGGGCGTGCCAGAGCTTGCCTTCCTTTTCGGCCAGGAGCATCTCGCCGTCGGGGAGAAAGGAGATGGACCAGATGATGCCTTCGATCGAGAGGACTTCCTCGAGTCGAAAGGCGTGAGCCTGGCTCGCGATCACCCCTTCGTCGTCTGCTTGCGCGGCGGCTTCCCGTTCGCGTTCGGCGAGGAGTTCGGCCTCGCGCATGTAAATCACGAGGGAGCGGATTTCTTCGGGGGAAAGGATGTCCTCATAGCCCGGCATGTTGAGGTCGGGGAGGCCTTCGCGGAGCACCTTGGCCAGTTCGGCATCGGTCTCGGCATACATCCAGACGCCATCCACGAGGTTGGAGCCGATGCCGCCCTGCAGTTCGGCCCCGTGGCAGACGAGGCAGTGCATGCGGTAGAGCTCGGCGGCCTGCCCGGAGCCGATGGCGTATTGCGCGGAGAGCGCCGGGGCAAGGAGCGCGGCGGCGCTGAGGGAGGCGGCGGCGGAAAAGGGGCGAGGGCAGGAAGGCGTCATGGGCATAGAGCGAAGCAGGGAATGGGAGGATTGCAACCAGCGCAACGGGGGGAACCGCCCGACTTGCTTGCTGCTCCGACGAAGGCGCCTTCCCTCGGTGCATGCGCTCTCCGCGAAAACACCTTTACTTCCTCACCGGCGCACTGCTCGGCACCGCCTCGACCATGCTCTCGCAGGAAGAGCGCCCAATTGTGACCTTGCCGCCCCTCGCGGTCGAGTCGACCCGCCTCGGGGTGGATCCGCGGGGCGTGCATCCCCTGGCCTACGGCTGGACGCCGGCGGAGACCGGCCGGGCCGGGCGCCTGATCGATGACTGGCTGGCAGAGTCGCCCGCCTTCTCCCTCTACCGGCGGAGCGGTGCGACGACAGCACATCCCACCACCCAGGGCGTGAGCCTGCGCCAGCTTGGGCCGACGGCGGCCTCGCGCAGTCTCGTGATGAAGGACGGAGTGCCACAAAACGATGCCTTCGGTGGCTGGGTTCCCTGGACCGCCTACCTGCCGGCCGCGCTCGCACAGGTCGAGCTCCTGCCCGCCACCCAGGCCAACGCTTGGGGCCCGCTCACGGCGGGTGGCGCCGTGCTTTTGCAGAGCCGCGACGTGCTCGGCCCGGGGGGCGGGAGTCTCAGCCTCGCCCGTGGCTGGCCGCAGGCCCACGATCTCCAGCTCTTTGCGCAGGAGCGATCGGGCTCTTGGGGGCTCGGCATGGCCGGTCGTTGGCTGGAGACCGAGGGCGACCATCTCGTCCACCCAGCCGACCGCGGGCCGATTGATCGCCGGGGGGATCTGGAGGTGCGCTCGCTCGAAGTGAGCGCCGGATGGCAGGGCTCCGCCGCGGCGCCACGCCTCGACGCCGGGCTCATGTGGTTCGACGAGGAGCGGGGCAACGGCTCGCCCCTTGCGCGCAACGAGACGAGCGGTTGGGAGGCCCGGAGTCGACTGCGGGGTGGGGCCAGCGGGTCTCCGTGGGAGGCCGTCGTCTACGCCCAGGGCAGGGAGTTTTCCAATCGCTTCACCGCCCTCGACGACGACCGTGCCGGAGAGACGCCGGTGCTCGAACAATTCTCCATTCCGAGCGAGGTGATCGGCTTCAGCGCGGCGCGGGGTGGAGGCGAAGAGACGCTGGGCTGGCTCCTCGGGGCGGATGGCCGCTTCCTTCGCGGTGAGACCAATGAGGACTTTTCCTTCGGTCTCGACGACCGACGGGTGGCGGGCGGCGAGCAGGTGCTCGGGGGAGTGTTTGCGCTCGGACGTTGGCAGGCGTTCGAGGCTCATTCCTTTGAGATCGTCGTGCGCGGGGACTTCTGGCGTCTCGCGGATGGTTTTCGACGCGAGAGCATGCTGCCCGAGGGCAACGTGGTGGTCGACGAGCGTTACCCCGATCGCGATGCGCTCGAGCCGACCGGAGCCCTGCGCTGGCGCTGGGATTTCGCCCCCGACACGGCCCTGCAAGTCGGCCTCGCCCGTACCTTTCGCCTCCCCACGGTCAATGAACTCTACCGGCCCTATCGGGTCGGGGTGGATGTCTTTGGGGCCAATCCCGAACTCGCTCCCGAGCGGTTCACCACCCTCGAACTCGGTCTCGAAGGATCGCTCGGCGAGCGGTTGCGCTGGGCCAGCGGATTGTATCTCACCCGTATCGAGGACGCCATCGCCAACCTGCCTCTGTTCTCCGGCCCGGCACCGAGCGATGCGGGCTTCGTCCCCGCGGCGGGCGTGTATCACCGCCGCTTGCCGGTCGACCGTTCCCTTGCCCGGGGCTGGGAAAACCGGCTCGACTGGCAACTCGCGAGCGGGTGGACCGTGCGCGCGAGCTGGCTCTGGCAGCGGGCCACCTTTGAAGATGTCAACGTGCA
>JBKHAU010000455.1:0-2750 GCA_046542725.1 Opitutales bacterium | reverse complement strand
TTCACGGTCGCGCCGGAGGGAGCCTGCGGCACGGTGTTGCCCGGGACCTCGGTCCCGTCGACGAGGACCTTCGTGACGCCACGGCACACACCCTTCGGATTGCGTACCGAGATCTCGTAGGTCGCGCCGCGGTAACGCCGGGTGACGCTGAACTCGGGCCAAGCGCGGGGGATGCACGGATCGATCGTGAGGCCGGTGTAGTCGGGACGCACGCCCATGAAACCCTGGCTCACGGTGAGAAAAGTCCAGGCCGCGGTGCCGGTGAGCCAGGCATTCTTCGCCTCGCCGGGGGTGGCGGCGTCCTTCCCCGCGACCATCTGCGAATAGACATACGGCTCGCCGCGGTAGGTCTCGATCTTCTCCTCCTTCGCCGCCGGGCAGATCGAGAGGTAATACTCGTAGGCGCGATCACCGTCGCCCATGAGCATATGGGCGAAGTGGATCCACGGGTTGTTGTGGCAGAAGATGCCCGCGTTTTCCTTGTAGCCAGGGGGATAGCTCGAGACCTCGCCGAGGTGGAGGTGATACTCGGTGTAGGGCGGCTGCTGGAGGACACAGCCGTTCTCCGTGTAGAGGTGCTGATGCACGCTCTCGAGAGCCTTGGCGGCACGTCCGTCCTCGAGGCCGACCCCGCCCATGATGAGCCAGCCCTGGCTCTCGATGTAGATCTGGCCGCCCTCTTTCGACTGCTTCGAGCCGACGGGGCGGCTCTCCGCATCGTAGGCGCGGACAAACCATTCGCCGTCCCAGCCGTGGGCGTCGACCGCCGCGAGCATCTCATCGTAGCCAGCCTGCATGCGGCCGGCCTCCTCCGGCTGGCCGAGAAACTCGTAGAGCGCCTTCATCTCGCGGCAGCTGTAGAGGAAGAGGCCGGCGATCATGAGCGACTCGGCGACATCGTCCTTCGTCCCGTGGGAGGCGAGCTGGAAGGACTCGTTGGGCTCGGTCGAGAAGCAGTTGAGGTTCAGGCAGTCGTTCCAATCGGCGTGACCGATGAGCGGAAGCTGATGTGGCCCGCGGTTCTCCAGGCAGTAGCGGATGGAGAGTTCGAGGTGGTCGAGAAGGGTCGCATCCTTCGCGCCGTCCGGCTGGTCAGCGTATCCGATATTCTCCGACAGGATGGAGACATCGCCGGTCTCCTTGATGTAGGCGGTGGTGGAGAGGATGAGCCAGAGGTGGTCGTCCATGAATCCGCCGCCGATGTCGGCGTTGCCCTTCTTCGTGAGGGGCTGGTACTGGTGATAGCAGACGCCGCTGCTGAGCTGGGTGGCGGCGATGTCGAGGACGCGGTGGCGCGCCTTTTCGGGGACGAGGTGGACGAAGCCGAGGAGGTCCTGGTTGGAATCGCGGTAGCCCATCCCACGCCCGATCCCGCTCTCATACATCGAGGCGGAGCGGCTGAGGTTGAAGGTGGCCATCGCCTGGACTTGGTTCCAGGTGTTGCCCATGCGGTTCATGATGGGGCACGGGCTGTTCATCTGAAAGGCACCGAGGAGGTCGACCCAGCGCTCCTGGAGGGCGCCAAAGGCGGCGTCGAGGCCGGCGGGATCGCGATACTTCGCCATCACCGCCTTGGCCTTCTCCTTGTTGATGACGTGGGGGGCGACGAACTTGTTCTCCGGGCCGTGATCAATGTAGGCGAGAATGAAGGCGAACTCTTCCTCCGCGCCCGGTTCGAGCTCGAGGGTGAGGGCATGGGACCCGATCGGGCTCCAGCCGTGCGCAATGCTGTTGCGCGCCTTGCCGGCGAAGGGCACCTGCGCCTCGTGCAGGCCGTTGTGGATGCCGATGAACTCGTCGCGGCTGGTGTCGAAGCCGTCGATCTCCCGCGTGCAGCCGAAAAGGGTGTAGTGGTCGCGCCGCTCGCGATACTCCGTCTTGTGGTAGATCTCGCTCTCCTCCACTTCGACCTGGCCGATGGAGAAGGTGCGCTGGAAGTTCGTCATGTCGTTGAGCGCCTCGTAAAAGCAAAACTCGATGTAGGAGAAAAGCTGGACGGTCTTGGCCGCTCCGCTCTTGTTGCGCACCGTCGTTCGCCAGAGTTCGACGTTTTCGTCCGGCGGGATGAAAAAGAGCAACTCGACCTCAAGGCCGTCCTTCTCCGCGAGAAAGCGCGTGTAGCCCAGCCCGTGACGGCACTCCCACTTGTCGTGCTTGGCCTTGACCGGTTTCCACGTCGGGTTCCAGACCGAATCGCCGTCCTTGATGTAAAGATAACGCCCGTTGCTGTCGAAGGGGATGTTGTTGTAGCGGTAGCGCGTGAGGCGCCGCAGCTTCGCATCCTTGTAAAAGGTGTAGCCGCCGCCGGTGTTCGTGCAGAGGGCAAAAAACTCGTCCTGCCCGAGGAAATTGAGCCAGGGCAGCGGGGTGTCCGGGCGCACCATGACATACTCACGCGCGGCGTCGTCGAAATATCCGTATTCGTTCTTCATCTGGGCTCTTTGGGGTCGTGTGGAGTTGGCGGAAAGCGCGGCGTTCAACCCCCGGCGTGGGGCTCGCAGCTCGCGCCTTCCCGGGCCTCATAAACAGGAAACGCGGAGCGGAAAGCCCAGCCAAAACGCCGCCTCCCGTCACTCTTACTGTTGAGCCAGGGGGCGCACCGGGGACCTCTTTTTCGGCCCTGCGGGGAGCGCGCAGCGAGGACGTGACAGTGCCGTGTGCGCTTGGTTTTCCGGCGGCTGAGGAGCCCCCGCTTCTCCCCTTCGCGGCACTGCTCAGCTTCCCGTTGCTACCCGCCAGCGCCACGCTGC
>JBKHAU010000454.1:0-2761 GCA_046542725.1 Opitutales bacterium | reverse complement strand
GGTGAGGTCCTTCTCATCGATGAGGCGGACACCGTCATCAGAAGCGCCACGGGAATCTTCGGCTTCCTCGGCGGCGGGCGCACAGGCGGCGGGAGCCTGGACAAGGCCGACGTCAACACGCTTCTCGACTCCATGACCGTTCCGAGTATCTGGATCACCAACAGCACCGACGGCGTGCCCGCCTCGATCATGCGCCGCTTCACCCACATCTACCGCTTTCCCCACCCCGACGTGCACACCCGCAGGCGGATGCTCGAAGAGCGCCTTGCAGAGCACTCCCCCGCGCCTGCACGGGAGGCCCTCTTGCACATCGCGCGTCGCTACGATTTCACCCCCGCTGCGATCGATCGCCTGGGGCGGATCGTGGAAACAGCCGACGAGTCATGCGATGTCCCCTCCATCGAGGACTACCTTCAATCGGCAAGCCGCGGCCCCATGCGCGCGGACGTCCGGCCTCTCGCCGCCCCCGCGACGTCCTTCGACCCCCGTTTCTGCAATACGAGCGTCTCCCCCGCAGAGCTCACCGCCCTCCTTCGGCGCCGCGCCGAAGGATTGCCGGCGGACGCCCGCCGCCACAGCTGCCGCCTGCTCTTCGACGGCCCGCCGGGCGGCGGAAAAACGCAGTTCGCCCTCTATCTTGCCGCCGAGCTCGGCCGGGAAGCGATGCTCAAGCGTCCGTCGGATGTCCTCTCGCCCTGGGTCGGCGTGTCGGAGCACCTCGTCGCCGATATGTTCCGTGAGGCCGAGGAGCGCGGCGCCGTTCTCATTCTGGACGAGGCCGATGCGTTGCTTGCCGACCGCGCGGGAGCACAGCGCTCCTTCGAGCTCACTCGGGCCGCCGAGTTCCTGCAGGGTATCGGCGAGTTCGAGGGGATCCTCATCGCCTGCACGAACCGCGTCGAATCGGTCGATCCGGCAGTGCGCCGTCGCTTCCATCGTCGCGTGAGCTTCGGCCCGCTGCGGGAGGAGCAGCTGCGCCCGGCCCTGGCCCATCTCTTCCCGCATGTCACGTTCACCGCTGCCGACCTCGAACGGCTTCGCGCCGCACCGAGCCTGATGATTAGCGACCTCGCCCTGGCGGCGGAGATGGTCGATGTGTGGGACGACGAGCCGGACGGGTACCCAAGCGACGAGACCGGCGCGGGCGCCGGCGGCGGGCCGGCCGACCGATCGAACCTCGCCTCGGCCGCCTCCCGACCGGGGGCCCGCGTCGTCGGCGAGATCCTCGCCAACGCCCGCAGCCGTGACATGCGGCGGGGAATCGGGTTTGCATAGCGGCGCTACTCGGACGCCCCCGCCACTTAGCCGAAAATCCTCAACGCGGTCATCATGCCCGCCAGCACCGTGAAGAAAACAGACATGAGAACGACCAGTGAATTGAAGCGTTTGTTCATATCCTCGAAGCGCTGGTCGACGGCCTCGAAGCGTTTATTCATGTCCTCGAAACGCTGGTCGACGGCCTCGAAGCGCTTGTCGATTGCCTCGAAGCGCCTGTTCATGTCCTCGAAACGTTTTTCGGCTGCCTCGAAACGCTGGTCGATTGCCTCGAAGCGCTCGTCAAAGCGGGCGAAGCCCTCGCGCATGGTGGCGGCGATGCTTCTCACATCTTCCTTGATTCCGGTGAAGCCCTCGTCCATTTTGCGCTCGAGTCGACTGTGACGCTGTTCCTCGGTCGCCCGGGCGGCAAATCGATCCACCATGAGGACCACATAACGGTGGAGGGACTGCTTGTCCTTCACCTCGAAGGCTGCTTCGAGCTCCGATTCGAGAAGTCCGATGATGTCATTCATCCGGTCCGACACCTCCTTAAGTATACAGCAGTTTGGTTCATGTGAGTACTACGGGGTTTTCGGACCTGCTGCTTCACCGAGGGCGCGGAGTGCTGTTCTTCATTTTCTGTGTGTCCATGGCTCGGGCGGTTTCCCGCTCGCTCGTTCCCTCGGGGAAGCGGTCGGATGCTCGACGAAGCGGAAGCCCCCTACCCGATCCTCGTCCGGCCGGTGTTCCGTGCCGGCGGGCGCACGTGCAGGCGGTCTTTCTTTTTCTCGACGACCGGTTCGAAGTAATCGTAGCTCGGCTCTGCGACCGGTTCGCCGTCGCGCTGCGCTTTCAGCCGGATGACAAGAAGCTCAGGGTAGACGATGGCCCGGTGGAAGCGGGCGTAGTCGCTGCGTTCGAGCACCTCGACGGCCTCCCGCTCGCTCGTGCCCTCGGGGAAGCGATAGGTGCCGTAGACCGCAGGCATATAGCGGATGACGGCCTTACTCGGGGCGCGCGGCTTTGTAATCTCGCGCTCGAAAAGCTCGTAATCCGCCTCCAGGCAGGCGTTGAGCTCCTCCCACGCGACTCCGATCGCCTCGAGGTATGCGTAGGGAATGTCGCGCTCGAAACCGTCCCACTCCGCACGGCGCCGGGTGAGCTTGTCGATGAAGCTCCCCTTCTCGACGTTGTAGCCGAGGGCGCGGCCGAGCTCGCGCAGCCCGTCGTTCGTTCTGAATCGGGCGCCCAAAGAGGCGACGTAGCGCTTTGCGTAGTAGAAGCGCTCGTACTCAATCGTCTCGTTGTCCTTGCTCTCGAAGGTGCTCAGGAACCCGCCGACCTCGCCGCCGGCCGGATCCCTCCGATAGGAATCAGACATGTAACCTCCCGCTTTAGCTGCCGTTTGCCATGGATGCGCCCCGCAAGCTGGGATATCAAATCGGGTGCATCCCCTCGGTGTTTGTTGTATTGTGCCGCCCGGGGTGGGTCAAAACCTGTCCCG
>JBKHAU010000453.1:0-2766 GCA_046542725.1 Opitutales bacterium | reverse complement strand
ACATACATTCGCGATACGGGAAGAGACAATGGAACTTCTGAGTTTATCGACATCCGTGGAAGATTTGACTTCCACGGGTATTTTCGGTTCGACCTGCCGAACGACATTCGCGACGTGGTTTCCGCTTCGGTATTGTTTGAAAGGCTAGACGATGCCGCCTCCCGAAACGAGGTCTGGAACAACGATCGCTTCCGCCTTTGGGGCCTCGAGGATGTGGCGGGTAATACGCCGCAGGACTGGATTGAAAGCGGCGCTGGAGAGTTAGATGCCGTCACGGCCGGAGCGGAAGACCGCACCACCGGCGACGGCCTCGTTAATCTCGATGGCAGCGCTCAGATCATCGAGAATATCAGTGGGAATATCGCCACCGTCAGCGGCGACCCGGTGACCGCTTTTATTCAGCAACGTGCTGAAGACAGCGGTCTCATCACCTTCATCGTCGATTTCTTCGATTTGGCCTCGGACCGCGGCTACGGCATCGCCTCCAAGGAGAACACCTCCGGCGCCATGCTCCCGACCCTCACGCTCGAGTATGTCGCGGTCCCCGAACCCAGTGCGGCTGCGCTCTTTTTTGGCCTCGCCGGGATCAGCCTGGCGGTCCTGCGGCGCCGTCGTCCGCTCAATTGAGCATCACTTTTGCGAAGCCTGGGATCGCCTCGCGACCCCTCGAACATCGCAATCAACGCCTCCCTTACCGGAGGCGTTTTTTTTTTGTGGATTGCCCAACATTGGCGGACCCGCGCCGTCCTCCCGTCCTCCGACCTGACGACGACCACCTCCGGCCCGCATCGCTCTGGGAACAGGCATCCCGCCGATCGCTGCCTGTCCGGCGAGGCACTCCGCCGTCTCCCCGCGGTCGTGCTCAGGGGTTCGCACCGCTGTTCTGAGCGGCCGTTTCCTCGTGTTCGACCACGCTCACGTTGGTTGCGAGGTGGCGCCGGGCGCGGCGGTAGGGGTCGCCGGTTGTCCCGGCCCACTGGCGACGAAAGCGCTCGAGGCGCGCCTTGGGGACAAGGGCGAGGTGGCAGACGGGCTCCCCGGGCTTGACCGCGGGCATCGTCGCCATGCCCACGACGATGCCGGTGGTCGGCGCGCGCAGGATGTTCTGCTCCTTGCCGAAGATGCTGTAGTTCGTCGCGAGCGGTTCGTCCTCCTCGACAAAGGCGCCCGGGGCGATGTGAAACTTGAGGATGCCGCCCACCGTCGCGCGCAGCCAGGTCGTCTTGCGGATGGTGGCCAAATAGGGCGGTGGGATGCGTGCGCCCTCGAGCATGCCGAACTCGATGAGCACGTTGCGAATGCCCTGGACCCCGATCTGGAGCACGCTCGGCTCCATCTTCCAGGGCTCACCCGCTTCGAGGATGATGGTCGGACAGTTCAGCCGCGTCGCTTCCCGGCGAAACGACCCGATCGGCCCTTTTCCATCGACGACCAACGCGCAACCGAAGGCACGCGCGAGGCGGCGCACCTCGGGATTCGCGAGGTCGGCGCGCACGTTGGGATAGTTCGTCCGCTGGGCGGCGGCCGAATGCAGGTCGATGCAGAAGTCCGCGCGCTTGGGCAGCTCCTGCATGAGGGTGTAGGCCACGCGGCTGGCGAGGCTTCCGGTCTTGTTGCCGGGAAAGCTGCGATTGAGATCGCGGCGGTCGGGCAGGTATCGCTCCTGCGCCTCGAAGCCAAAGATGTTCACCACCGGCACGAGCACGAGGGTGCCCTTGAGCAGCTGAATGGTTTCGCCGAAAAGAAAATCATGAATGATACCCGTGCCGTTGATCTCGTCACCGTGGATCGCCGCCGTCACAAGCACCACCGGCCCATCCGTGCGGGCATGGATGACGTGGACCGGCATGCGCACCGGGTCGCCGGTGTAGGACTCGGAGATGTCGAGGAGGAGGTCGCGGCTCTCGCCGGGCTTGACGGTGTGCCCGCCGATCGAAAAGGCGCGTCTACGAGGCATCGTCGGTCGCCTTCTTTTTCTTCTTTGCACCCTCGGTCTGAAGACCGCTCATGCGCTTGCGCTTCTTTTTCAGGGTCTTGGGCAGGAAGTTGTCGAGCGCGCGCTCGTTGCCATAGCAGAGAAGCTGGTCGCCGGCGTGAAGCTCGGTGTCGGCGGAGGGGTTCGGCAGGTGGGTGTGCCCCCGGCGAATGCGCAGGATGACCACATCCCACTCCCGCAGGCCCGAATCGGCGATGGCCTTGCCCACCATGTTGGAGGCCGGCTCGAGGGTGAACTCGGTGATCGAGTAGCCGCTCGTGAGGGCGAGGCGCTCGCGCACGTTGAAATTGCCGAAACTGACCTGCTCCTCGAGATGGCGGATGAGGCGCCCGGCGATGTCGATGCCCGTCGCGGCCTCGATCCCCTCCAGCCCGGGCGAGGAGTTCACCTCCATGATGACAGGGCCGTCCTTGCCCTCGAGCATGTCCACCCCCGCCACGCTCAGCCCGAGGATCTGCGCCGCCTGCACTGCCGTGCGTTCGTAGACGGGGTCGAGTTCGACCAACTGGGTCGAGCCCCCACGATGCACATTGCTGCGAAACTCCTGCCCCGCTGCCACCCGGCGCATCGCCGCCACCACTTGATTCCCCACGACAAAGGCACGGATGTCCCGCCCCTTCGACTCGGAGACAAACTTCTGCACGATGACGCTCTGGTTGATGCTGCTGAGCGTCTCGATGATGCCCTCGGCCACCTTGTTCGACTCCGCGAGGATCACGCCGATCCCCTGCGTGCCGGAGATCAGCTTGATCACCACGGGCGCCCCTCCC
>JBKHAU010000452.1:0-2769 GCA_046542725.1 Opitutales bacterium | reverse complement strand
CGCTCTTCGACTCCCGCTACCGTCTCGCGTTGCCCGAGGGCGCCGATCTCGCCGTCTTGGTGGTAGCGCGTGGCAGGGTGGAGGGAACCCATGCTCCAGGCCGTCCAAGGGGCCACGCCGGCGCGCACTGCCTCGCGCGTGACCCAGCCGAGGCCAAAGAGAAAGAGGTCGTCGGCGTCGCGGTCGTCGGTGCAGACGCAGACGCGCTTGGTCGACGCGCCGAGGTGGGTGACGGCCTTGATCGCCTGCGGCAGGCTGTGCCACGGCGTCGTCGGCGGTCCCCCGCGCAGGAAGACCCAGATGCCGGCCTCGAGGAAGTCGTTGGCGATGTCGCGGTCGATCGCCTCGTGCGTGTCGGTCACGCCGCTGGCGGCATAGGCGGCGACAAACTCGCGCCCATAGATGTGGCCCGAGACGACGCGCTTGCGCTCGAGGGCGGAGGCGATGATGGCGTGGCTGCGCTCGTCGCCCATGCAGACCGGCACAAAGTCCATCTTCTCCCCGAGGGCGAGGATTTCAGGCCACTTGTCGAAAAGCGCGGCAGCCTTCTCGGCGGTGAGGTCGCCGCCACAGGTCTCGAGCCCCGGGTGGGTCGCGGGGATCGTCGAGGGCAGGGTGAGGAAGATGTTGAGCGGGGCCTGGCGTGCGTCCTCCAGCATCCACTCGATCCCGTCGGTATCACACACGTTGCCGATCTCATGGCTGTCGCAAAAGATCGTCGTGGTGCCATTGAGGAGGGCGGCCTCGGCGTAGGCACAGGCCGTCATCATACTGCTCTCGATGTGGATGTGCGGGTCCACGAGGCCGGGCGCGAGGATGCCGCCGCCGGCGTCGTAGGTGGCCCCTGCGGTGCCCTGCGGGCAGGTGCCGGCGGGTTTCACGGCCGCGATGCGCCCCTGCGAGATCCAGATCTCCTTCCCCTCGAGAAGGCGCTCGGTGTAGGTGCTGAGGAGGCGCGCGCCGGTAATGACGAGATCGGGCGCGGCCCGGCCGGAAGCGACGGCGGCGAGCTGACGGGTGACGGTATGGAGCGGCGGAACGGAGAAACGGGTGGGCATCGGTAGGACGGGGTTTGCAAAGGCAGGGAATGGATCAGGCGGGGAAGCTCAGATCAAAGTAGCGTCGGGCGTAGCCATAGGTCTCGGGCTGGACGAGGGCCAGTCGGTTTTGCCAGGAGACCCCGCTGAAGCTTTCGGCGAAGTTCTCCAGCGCGGTTTCGTAGGAAGCGAGGCGATCGCTGCGCTCGTCCTCGGTGAGAAAGGCGAACTCGAGGCTGTGCCGGCCGAGCTTCACGAGTTCGTCCCAGCTGAGGTTGAAATGAGTGACGGCGAGGTAGTACTCGTCCGTCATGTTGGAGGACCACATGCCGCGGTCGTCGGTGTTGAGGCAGCAGGGGATGCCCTGGCGCAGGTAGATGGGAAAGGGGTGCTGCTTCGGGTCGCGAACATATTTGAGCAGATGGTTCGAAATGAGGTTGATTTCGACCAGAAACTGCCCGCTGCGCATGAGCTGCATGGTCGATGTATCCATGATCAGGTTACACCCGTGGCCGATGCGGTTGGCGCCGAGGCGCAGGGTGTCGAAGATGTAGGAGTCGGGTTTCTCCGCTTCGCCGGCGTGGATCGCGATGCCGATGCCGGGAGTGCGCCGGAGGGCCTCGTCAAAGGCCTCGGTGAAGCGTGCGGGATAGCCGCGGTTGTCGTCCTCGCGGCCCGCCATGTTGACTCCGCGCCAGAGCTCGCGGTGCTGGTCGAGCCAGGCAAAGTGCTCGGGCACGCGCTCCACCGCGTCGTCCGCGAAGCGCAGGACGACGGTCTGGAAGCGCACCAGCACGCCGGTCGCGAGGGCGTCGGGCTGAGCCAGGCGCTGACGAAAATAGGCGTCGGTCTCCTCCGGCGTAAGGGTGCGGCCATCGGGCCCGCGCTGGCCCCAGGGGCCGGTCATGATCTCGAGATAGCGCACGCCCTCGGCGCCGTAGCGGCGCATGTTTTCGACCATCAGTTCGCCGACGATCGTGATGTCGCTCAGGAGTGAGCCGAGGCGCGGCCAGTGGTATTCGAAAAACTCGTTGCGTCCCTCGTTCACGGTATCGAGGACGACGGCGGATTTCCACTGCGCCTGCTCCTCCGCGGTGAGCGCGGCCAGCGGCTTGAAGTCCTCCTGAAAACAGGGGTCGAGCGACTCGTAGAGCGCCTCATGGATCGTCAGCCAGCGGATGGTGTGGGGCCCGCTCCAGCCGCGCAGGGGGAGGGGCTGGGCACAGTCCCCGATCTTGTTGCGGGTGTAGAAGGTTTGCCCGCCGTTACGGCTCGGATCGGTCGCGATGTCCCACCACATCTGCGGGAGCATCGAGCCACCCATGTGGTGATGGATGTCCCCCCCTTTGGGCAGGGCATAGAGGAAACGGTAGAGGTCTGCCGGTGTGCCCTCGCGCTTGATCGCCTCGTAGACCGCCGCGATCGAGCCGGTCGAGACGATGCCCGAGGAACGACCGGAGAAGGTCCGCGACGGAAACTGTTCACGCAGGCTCGAGACCTCGGCGGGGAGCGGATCGCGCACGCTTGCGGCGGCCCGTCCGGTGAAGGCGGCGAGGGCGCTGGAGACCAGACCTGCGCCGAGGAAGCGGCGACGGCTCAGGCCGGACGTGGAGGGGGAAGAGGAACGGGCGACGGGAGAGGGAAGCTGGGTCGGAGGATTCATCTTACTTGGTGACGAAATAGAGGACAAAGAGAGCGGTCACGAGCCAAGTCAGCCAGGGAACCTCCTTGA
>JBKHAU010000451.1:0-2783 GCA_046542725.1 Opitutales bacterium | reverse complement strand
GTGATCTGCGCCGGGGGGAAGCACGGCAAAGACCTCGGCCACCCCCGCGCCCAACTGCTCGACGATCGAGACCTGGGGAGGCACGGAAACCGCGACGGTGAGCGCCTGCGCCGGGGCAGACAAGACGAGGCCGGCGAGCAGCACCGGCAGGCAAGGGAGTGAGTTCAAGGAATGCATCCAGCGCTGATTGTAGGGACCTCGTCAACCCCCCGCAAAGGCCCCTCCCCCACTTTGGCACCAAGCGCCTTGCCGCCGCTCGACTTTTCGCCTTACGACGAAGGGCAATCCGGAGATTTCGCTCTCCTTCATCTCCTCCGACTCTCGCGTCTCATGGCCTCCCGTCGACGTTTCTCCTCACGAATCCGCCAACTCTATCGGCGCAACCAGCTTGCCTTCCAACTCCTCCTCATTCTCGGCGGCACCTTGCTCGTGATTGGGGGGTTCATCCTTTACGCGAAGCAGTTCATGGGAACGCGCGCGCCGGCCTTCAACGAGGAGCCGACCCTCACGGAAGAAGAGATGGAGGTCTTTGTGCAGCGTCCGGCGGATCAAGCCTTTCCGCAACCGGTGTCGGGGGAGCGCCACACGCTGCGCGCAGTGGTGGACTACGCCCTCACCGCCCATGGGGGCCGAACCCGCCTCGAAGGCGTGCGCACTCTCCGGCGGATAGGGACCGTCGAACTCCGCCAGGCCGACGGGAGCACCTCGGAGATGGACGCCACGATCATCTACCGGCGTCCAGACCGAATCCGCTACGTCTACGAGGCCGACGGACGCTCGGCGACAATCGCCTATGACGGGCAAGAGGCGTGGCAGCAGTTCCGCTCCTTCGGCCAACCGGGCTCCGTGACGACCGTGCCGACAGAGGATCGAAGGCTGATCGAGATCGATCTGGTCACGACCCAGCCCCTCTCCCTCACCCTGCAGCGTCTCGACCAGCTCCAGCTCCTCCCCCCGGAGCGGCCGCTCGATGCCCTTGACGAAGCCACCACGCAGGAGCCCTACCGCGTGCGGCGCGAGCTTTCGGACATGCTCGATACCCTGCATTTCGATCCGGAGAACTTTCTTCTCGTGCGCCGGACGGTGGAGCTGCTGGGAACCGAGGGAGAACCGCTTGTGATCGAGATCGAATACGAGGACTATCGCTACGTCGATCGCATCGCCTTCCCCTTCCGCCTGCGTTCAACGCTCAGCGGAGAGCTTTCGAACGTTCTCCGCCTCGAGCGCATTGAGCTCAATCCCGGCGTGTTGCCCTATGTCTTCGAGCGGCCCGAGGATCCGGAGGCGCCGGCCGGTGGATGAAATTGGGAGATTGCGGAGGGTCCCCTCCGTGGGCTGGCTGTCTGCGCGCGGCGGGGACGGGGACCCCGAAGCGCAGTGCCATTGGCGGAGGCCCCTTTCAGGCCTCCAGGGCGCGCACACGGCGGCCGGCGAGAAAGTCGGCGGGGTCCGCCACCCAGTGGCCGGGAGCGTGCTCCTGAAGTTCGGCGGGCGGGCGTTCCTCATCACCCGTCATGACCATCGGCGAAGGCGGATCACCCTCCAGGACGATGCGCTGGCGGGAGCGCTCGCGCTTCGGGTCGGGCACCGGAATGGCGCTGATGAGGGCCCGCGTGTAGGGGTGTTGCGGGTTCTCCATCAGCTCCACCGCTTCGCCTAGTTCGACGATGCGCCCGAGATACATCACGGCGATGCGGTCGGCGATGTACTTCACCACGGAGAGGTCATGGGAGATGAAGATGAGCGTCAGCTCGCGCTCCGCCACAAGCCGCTTGAGGAGGTTGAGGATCTGGCTCTGGATGGACACATCGAGAGCGGAGACCGGCTCGTCGGCGATGATCAGCTTGGGCTCGGGGGCGAGGGCGCGGGCGATGGCGATGCGCTGGCGCTGCCCGCCGCTGAACTCGTGCGGGTATTTCTTCATTTGCGCCGGGTTCAGGCCCACCGTGCGCATGAGGTCGCCCACCGCGGCGGTGAGCTCGCGACCGCGCAAGGGACGCCGCGTGCGAATCGCTTCCGCGAGCGCGTCGTAGACCGTCAGGCGGGGGTTGAGTGAGGCATACGGGTCTTGAAAGACCATCTGAAAGCTCACCCGCTGGGCCCGCATCTCGGCCCCGGAGATCTGCGTGAGGTCGCTTCCTTCGAGCACGATGCGGCCCGCGGTCGGGCGCTGCAGCTGCATCACGGTGCGCGAGAGAGTCGTCTTGCCGCAGCCTGATTCGCCCACGAGCCCGAGGATTTCGCCGCGGCGCAGGCGCAGGGAGATACCGTCGACCGCTTTCACATGGCCCACGAGCTTCTTTTTCACCACCCCTTTGGTAACCGGGAACCAGGTGCGCACGTCATCGAGGACGAGAAAATCGGCGTCGTTCATGGCAGTATCACTCGGCATCGAGGACCTTCTCGAGGGGTGGAAGCTGGACGTCGCTCTCGCGCACCCAGTGGGTCGGCGAGACCTGCACGAGGGGCGGCTTCTCGTGGGCCCAACGGCCGCTGCTTGTCATGCCCTTGCGCATTGCGAAGGCATCGCCCGGGATCGGCTTGGAGAGGTCGGGAGGCAGGCCCGGGATGGTGTAGAGGGGCTTGCCCTTCGCTCCAAGCGAGGGAATGGAGCGCTGCAGGGCCACCGTGTAGGGGTGCTGCGGGCTCTCGAAAACATCCTCCGTGGTGCCATACTCGACCATCTCGCCGGCATACATCACGACGATGCGGTCACAGGTGCCCGCAACCACGCCAAGATCGTGGGTGATATATTGAACCGCCATACCAAACTCCTCCCTCAG
>JBKHAU010000450.1:0-2790 GCA_046542725.1 Opitutales bacterium | reverse complement strand
GGAAGCGGTCGACAGATCCACGCGCTGGCCGCCCGATGGACGTTCTCGCCCTGCCGCGTCGGCTCTGAACCGTTGACACAAAAAAAGATCGTCCCCCCAAGCGAAGCCTATTCTTCTTTATGCAACCCCCCGTGATGCACCGCTCCCTTCCCATTCGTCCGTCCCGACCCTGCGCGTTGATCACGATGGCAATCGGCCGATTGCGCTACGCGGAGTGCACCCTCCCGCTGATGCGGCAATGGGCCGAGCGGGAGGGCTGGGATTTTATCGTGCTCAACCAACGGCGACTTTTCCACAACCCCAACTGGCCGCGTCGGCGCTTTGGATTGCATGTGGAGAAGTTTCAGATCCACGAGCTGATGGATCAGTATGAACGCGTCCTCTACATGGATGCCGACATTCTAGTACATCCCAGCGCCCCAAGTCCCTTTGAGCTTGTCCCGCCGGAAGCGATCGGCGGGGTGTGGGACGACACCGGACCCGATGCCTGGAAGCGGGAGCACGCGCTCGCCCGGATGGCCTCCAGCTGCGGTGCGCCGCCCTTCCCTCCCCGCACCGGCCCGCGCTTCCTCAACGCCGGGGTGCTCGTCATGAGCGCCGCCCACCGCCCCCTCTGGACCTTTGACCGCAAGGCCTTCGTGCGCGGACGCTGGCCCGATCAGTCGCTCTTCAACTACCGCGTGCACGCCGCCGGCGTGCCCGTCCATGAACTGCCGGAAACCTTCAACCTCATGCCCCTGCACCACGACGCCTGGGATGAACGCGAAGTGCGGCAGAGTGCCTTCCTGGTCCACTACGCCAGCCAACCAGCCAAACGCACCCTTTTTGACGACCTGCCCTACTTCGAGAACGCCTGGGCGCGCGCCGCCGGACGCGAGCCCTCGGCCGAACCGGCAGTGTTTTCCTCCCTCCCGCAGCCGATTTAGACCTTCGGGCCGAAGGAGGGGCTCGGGAGGAATCGGGCAGGTCGGCGCTTGACATGGGCAGGGCCGTCGAGCCCTGCCCTACATTCTGGCACGCAGGCCGCCGCCGGGGGGACCGCACCGCGAGTGGAGCGCCTTCTCCATGAGGGTGTGGCAGAAAAACGGCGTCGAGGAAGACGCTGGGATCGATCGGGCACTCACGCCCCACAGAGTTCGTCCCTCTTGCCTGGTCAGAATGTTTTCCTGCGGTGGCCGTTTTTTGAGATTGAAACTCAGTCCCCTCTCTTCATGCAGGTCTGTGAGATTGAATCTCATTCCTTTCCGAGACACGCCTGTTTCGCACACCGATCATGACGCACGTATTTCACTCTCCGGCGGCTGTCAGTCGCTTTTCTCACCGTTCGGCCCTGAGGCTTGCGGTCGGGCTTTCGCTCGGCGCGCCCGCGCTCTGGGCGCAATCACCGGAAGCGGCCGAGCCTTCAGGGTCCGACGCGATCATCGACCTGCCGACGGTCGAGGTGGTGAGCAGCGCCGACGCCTCCGAGGCGGGCCTTCTGCCGGCCTATGCGGGCGGCCAGGTGGCCAGTGGAGGCCGTGCGGGCATCCTCGGGGCGCTCGATTTTCTTTCCACGCCCTTCAACCTCACGAGCTACACCGAGGAGCTGATCGAGAACCAGCAGGCGGCGAGCATCGGCGAGGTGTTGCTCAACGATCCGGCCGTGCGGGTGGCCCGCGGCTTTGGCAATTTCCAGCAGCTCTACATGGTTCGCGGGCTGCCGATCTATTCCGACGACATGGCCTACAACGGGCTCTACGGCCTGCTCCCGCGGCAATACCTCGCCGCGGAACTGGTCGAGCGGGTGGAGGTCCTGCGCGGGGCCAATGCCTTCCTCAACGGTGCGGCCCCGGGCGGGAGCGGCCTGGGCGGAGCGGTCAACGTCCTGCCCAAGCGCGCGCCCAACGCGCCGCTCACTGAGCTCACGGCGGGAGTGCAGAGCGGCGGGCAGCTCTACGGGGCCTTCGACCTCGGCCGCCGTTTCGACGAGGACCGCCTCGGCGTGCGCCTCGTTGGGGCGCGGCGCGATGGCGACAGCGCGGTCGACGGCGAGTCGGTCGAACTCAGTCTTCTGGCCGTCGGCCTCGACTACCGGCGGGAGAACCTCCGCCTCTCGGCCGACCTCGGCTACCAGAACCTCGAGCGCGACGCGACCCAGCCAAGCATCACGATCGGGGCCGGACTCGAGATCCCGGCCGCGCCGGAGGCCGGCACGAGCGTGGCCCAACCCTGGACCTTTTCCGACGAAGAGGACGTCTTCGGGACCCTGCGCGGGGAGTATGACCTGAGCGATACGGTCACGCTCTGGGGCGCTTTCGGCATGCGCCGGGGCGACGAGGCCAACTCCTTCGCCAACCCCACGGTCACGGCGGCGGACGGCACGAGCAGCGCCTATCGTTTCGACAACGTGCGCGAGGACCGCGTCGCGACAGGCGAGGTGGGCGTGCGCGCAGAGTTTCTTACCGGCGACGTCATGCACCACATCACGGCCTCCGCCGCGGCCTTCGACCTGGAGTCGAAGAATGCCTACGCCTTCTCCAACTTCGCGGGGTTTGCGGGCAACATCTATGATCCCATGCCGGCGGACGCGCCCGCGCCGGACTTCTTCACCGGCGGCTCGATGGACGACCCGCTGCTCACCGAGCGAACGGAGACCCACAGCTTTGCGGTGGCCGACATGGTCTCGCTCCTCGATGACCAACTCATCCTCACCGCCGGTCTGCGGCATCAGACGATCGAGACCTGGAGCTACGATTTCAACACGGGGGACGAGCTCTCCCGCTATTCCGAAAGCGCGGTCACCCCGGTGGG